>JALYSJ010000020.1 GCA_030854855.1 Candidatus Dormiibacterota bacterium | reverse complement strand
TCGAGGGCTCACCACGGCGTGCTCTTTCTCGACGAGATGGCGGAATTCCAGTCCACAGCTTTGCAAGCGCTTCGGCAGCCTCTCGAGACGGGCCGCATCACCATCACACGTTCCGCCGGCTCGGTCGTGTATCCCGCTCGTTTCACGCTTGTCGCGGCGACCAATCCATGTCCATGCGGCTGGGCGGGGGACGCGGTGCGCAGCTGCCGGTGCGCTCCGGCAGCCATCGACACCTACCAGCGCCGCCTCTCTGGTCCGCTCCTCGACCGGATCGATTTAAAAGTCGGCGTCCGGCGGGTGAAGCTCGAGACGCTCGTTTCGGAGCCCACGGGCGAAGGTTCAGCGGCGGTGCGCGAACGCGTGGTCGCCGCCCGCCGCCGCCAGCTCAATCGCCAGGGTTGTCTCAACGCCCAGCTCAAGCCGGCGCGGCTGCGGCAGCTGGCGGGTCTCGAGCCGGCGTCCCGACGGACTCTCGAACGCTGGGCCGACCAGCGAGGGCTCACCGCCCGCGGATTCCACCGCGCGTGGAGAGTTGCCCGCACCTCGGCTGACCTCGACGGCGCCGACCAGATCGGCGAGCTGCACATCCTCGAAGCGCTCGGCTACCGGCTCCAGGATGCCGCCGCCTGACCTTCTGGAGCTGCGGACCCGCGGCCGCTGGCCGCCGCCGGAAGGCCCGCGCGTGGCCATCGTCGGTTCTCGCCTTCCATCGCCTTATGGCGAGGCGGTCGCCGAGCAACTCGGGGCCGAGCTGTCGCGAGCGGGCGTGGTCGTGATCAGCGGGCTCGCCCTCGGCATCGACGCCGCCGCTCACCGCGGCGCGCTGCTGGGAGGTGGCGTCACCGTCGCGGTGATGGGCACGGGTGTGGATGTCGTCTATCCCGCGGCCCACAGCAAGCTCGCCGAAGAAATCCTCGCCGCCGGCGGCGCGCTCGTCAGCCAGTTCCCGGACGGCACGGCTCCGCGGCGCCACAACTTTCCCGCCCGCAACTGGACGATGGCCTCCTTGTCTGACGTCGTGGTCGTGGTCGAAGCAGCCGAGCGCTCCGGCGCGCTGATCACGGCGGAGGCTGCGCTGGACTTACATAAAGAGGTAATGGCGGTCCCCGGCAGCGTGTTCTCGCCCCTCTCGGTCGGGACCCATGGGCTGATCCGTGACGGAGCCGGCCTGGTCCAGAGCGCGCGGGACGTGCTGGCCGCTCTGGGTCTGGTGAACGAGGTTCTCGACGACCCGCTTTCCACGCCCAAAGGCCTCGGCGTCACGCTCGCACCGGGGCGTGACGGCATCCTTTCGCACCTCTCGGACGTTCTGGCTCTGAGCGCCGCCGAGATCGCCCGCAAACTCCAGCTCCCGGTCGCCGAAGTGCTCGGTAGGCTTACCGCGCTCGAACTCGACGGCGCTGTGCGCCGTCACCAGGACGGCTACATAAGGGCATTGCGTGGCGGCCAGAAACGAGCGTAGGATTGCCCGCCCAGAGCCCGCCCCGGCCGACGCCAAAGGGAAGAAACCCGGCCGAAAGGGAATAAAGAGGTGCTGTGTCCGAAGGTCTGATCATCGTCGAGTCGCCGGCCAAGGCGAGGACTTTGAAGCGGTTCCTGGGGGATCGTTTCGATGTCCTGGCCTCGATGGGCCACGTCCGCGACCTGCCTGAAAAGGAGATCGCCGTCGACGTGGAGCACGGCTTCAAGCCCCACTACGAGGTGGTCGAAAGCCGGCGCAAGACGATCAACGAGCTGCGCTCGGCGGTCAAGAAGGATGGGGGAGACGTCATCCTCGCCTCTGACCCTGACCGTGAAGGGGAGGCCATCGCCTGGCACCTGTCGGAGGTTCTCAACCTGCGCTCGCCCAGGCGCATCGAGTTTCACGAGATCACCGCCGAGGCAGTGCGCCACGCCCTCGAGACACCCCGGGAGCTCGACATGCGGCTGGTCAACGCGCAGCAGGCGCGCCGCGTCATCGACCGCCTGGTCGGCTACCGGCTCAGTCCGTTCCTGTGGGCAAAGGTCCAGAAGGGCATTGGCGCCGGCCGCGTGTCCTCGGTTGCGCTGCGGCTCGTCTGCGACCGCGAAGCCGAGATCCGGAAATTCGTCGCGGTCGAGTCCTGGACGATCGACGCCGAGCTGTCCAAGAAGGGGGCCGAGGCGCACTTTCTGGCCAGGCTGAACCGCCCAACGGGGGCCGCGGCGACCAAGACTGACACCAAGTTCGAGGTTCGCACCGAAGCGGAAGCCCAGGAGATAGTGCGCAAGCTCGAGGGCGCGAGCTATCGCGTCATCGGCGTGGAGAAGAAGCGCAGGACGAAGAACTCGAACGCGCCCTACATCACGTCGACCCTGCAGCAGGACGCCTCCAGCCGACTACGGTTTGCGCCGCGCCGCACCATGCGCGTAGCTCAAGACCTTTACGAAGGTATCGAGCTCGGCGACGAGGGAGCTACTGGTCTCATCACCTACATGCGTACCGACTCGGCCCGCATCTCTGCCGAGGCGGAGACGAGGGTCAAGGCCTGGATTAAAGAGAAGCAGGGCGAGAAGTACGTCGGCGCCGCGCGGGCAGTCAAGGCGAGCCCTGGCGCGCAGGACGCGCACGAAGCGATCCGGCCAACCGACGTGAATCGCACGCCGGAATCCATTCGCCAGCATCTGAGCGCAGACCAGTTCAAGCTCTACGACCTCATCTGGCGCCGGTTCGTGTCGAGCCGCATGGCACCCGCCGTCTATGACCAGACGCAGGTCGAGATCGAGGGTGGCCAGTACGTGTTCCGGGCCAACGGGTCGGTGCTCGCCTTCGATGGCTTCTACAAGATCTGGCCGCGCGAGGAAGACGGCGAGGCCGACATTCCCGAGCTGGCCAGTGGCGAGGACCTCGACTACCACGGCATCAAGCCGGAGCAGCACTTCAGTCAGCCGCCTCCGCGCTACTCGGAGGCCACGCTCATCCGCGAGCTGGAGCAGCGAGGCATCGGCCGCCCGTCGACCTATGCCCCGATCGTCGAGACGATCAAGGACCACGGCTATGTCGAGCTGAAGGAACGCAGGCTTCACCCGACGCGCACCGGCGAGGCGGTGAACACGATCATGGTCGAGCACTTCAAGGTCATCTCCGACGACGACTACACGGCGACCCTGGAGAAGCGGCTCGACGAGGTCGAGCAGGGCAACCAGGAGTGGGTGCCGGTGGTCAGTGACTTCTACGGCCCCCTGCAGCAGATGCTCACCGCGGCCGAGGAGGCGACGCCCGCCGACACCGAAGAGGTGTGCCCTCTATGCAAGGAAGGGCACCTGGTGCGGAAGGCGAGCCGGTTCGGACCCTTCCTGGGCTGCTCGCGATATCCCAAATGCAAGTACCGTCGTGCGCTGACGCCTGAGGGCGAGATGCCCGCGCCCAAGTTGCTGGAAGAGAAGTGCCCGGACTGCGGCCGGCCGCTGCAGCTGCGCACCGGTCGGTATGGCGAGTTCACCGGCTGCTCGGGTTATCCCGAGTGCAAGTACATCAAGCGCGACGCCGCTCAGAGCGAGGCCAAGCCGACGGGGGAGAAGTGCCCGATGTGTGAGGAGGGCCAGCTCGTCGAGCGGACCGGCAGGTTCGGACCGTTTGTGGCGTGCTCTCGCTATCCGGAATGCAAGTACCGCGCCAACATCGGCAAGGACGGCAAGGCGAAAGAAGGTCCGAAGCTCCTGGACGAGGCCTGCCCTATCTGCGGCAAGCCGATGATGGAGCGTCGCGGCCGCTACGGGCTGTTCA
>JALYSJ010000093.1 GCA_030854855.1 Candidatus Dormiibacterota bacterium | reverse complement strand
GTAGGAACGTGCTCGATGGGGCTACGGCCTAACGAGGGCGCTGTGGTGGATGCGTCCGGCTCAGTCCATGGCACGGAGCGACTCAGCGTTGTCGACGCGTCGATCATGCCCGATGTGCCTTCGGGGTTCACTCACTTCCCTACGATCATGATTGCGGAGCGTCTTTCCGAACGGATCGGCTCGCTCCTTTAGAGTGAGTCGCGAAATGCGCCGCGGCGCCGTCTTGCTGGCTGCTGCCCTTGTCCTTTCATGTGGCGGATCAACGCCGAGCGCGGCCCATTCGCCCTCGGCAAGAGCATCCGCGTCAGCGCCGGCGAGCTCCTCACCCAGCCCGGCTCCGCTGGCCGGCCCTTACGGGCTGGTTCTCTCCGCGGGCACGTTGCAGCTGGTGAAGAACGACGGCAGCCTCGCGGGGTCGGCGTCGGTTGCCGCACCAAGCGTCGAGTTCTGCTCCGCGGCTCACGATGGACTGGTCGCGCCGCCACCCGTCTCGGCGAGTAACGACCAGGTCTACTTTCGAGACGGCGATACGAAGATTCGCATGGTCATCCCACCGGGAAGCGCCGCTGACGTGACGACCGTGCCCGGCGGCCCCACCACGATCAGCTTCTTCTCAGTCAGTCCCGACAACCAACGGATCGCGGTCCTCGTCGAAGATCTGTCCCCGCCGGCGACGATCGGCCTCCGCCTCTACGTCGAGGACCTGCGCGGCGGCGGGCATCACGCCGACATCTTCACGACGACGACGCCCAAGGGAAAGAACGGAGCGACACTCTGGCCGATGGGGTGGCATGACGGACTGATCGTGCTGTCGGTCATGGTCGCGTGCACTTTGCAGCCTGCCGGATTGGCCCCTTCCGAATGGCATCTGATTGACGCGATCACGGCTGTTCGAAAGGTCGCCATCGGCAACCCCAGCTGCGTGCTCAGCTACTGGCCGTCGCCCGCTGGGGTCGCATGCGTTGACAACGCCAAGAAGACGGCCAGCAACTATGACTGGACGGGAACGGTGTCCGGCACCAGGCCCATCGAGGCCAACGATTTCGTGGCAGGGCTTTCTCCGAACGGTAGGGGCATCTTCTTCACCACCGGCGTAGGGGTCGGAGCCCCGCCGCCGGCCATGCGAGTTGTCGGCTCCACCGCGTCGGTCAATGTGCCTGGGCACACCGCATGCCTCTGGATCGACGATGACCACGTGCTCGCTCCCGACGCGGTCATCTTGTTTCCGGCGGGCACCGTCCTTCCGCTCTCGGCGAGCGGGGTCTGCGCCGGCCGGCTGCCCGGCGCCCTCTGATAGTTTCCCTCCCCCGCGAGGGGGAGGTCTAGGGTGGGGGGCGTGACGTCAGAGTTAGTCAATGAAAGCATCTGGGTATACTCGCTGAGCCAGTCCTAACCGACTGAGTTAGCACGCCCGGGGCACTGCCCCTGTCCTTCACCACCGGCGCCTTCGGCGCCGGACTTTCAGGTGATGGCCGGAACCGGGCGGAAGAACAACAGGGAGGCAATTCAACGTGGCTCAAGTGACCCTGAAGCAGCTGCTGGAGGCGGGTGTCCACTTCGGACATCAGACCAGCCGCTGGAATCCCAAGATGAAGACTTACATCTTCACCGCGCGCAACGGCATCCACATCATCGACCTGCAGAAGACCGTCCGGCTCCTCGACGAGGCGTGGGACTTCGTGCGCGGCGTGGCCGCGAGCGGACGCCCCGTGCTCTTCGTCGGCACGAAAAAGCAGGCGCAGGAAACCATCCAGACGGAAGCCGCGCGCTGCGGCATGTACTTCGTCAACCGGCGCTGGATGGGCGGCATGCTCACCAACTTCAACACCGTGAAAAAGCGGATCGAGCGCCTTCAGGAGCTGCGCAAGATGCAGCAGGAAGGCCAGTTCGAGCAGATGTCGAAGAAGGAGGCGAAGCGCCTCACGGACGAGCTCGACCGGCTCATGTTCCACTTCGACGGCATCGCCGACATGAAGCGATTGCCTGGCGCGATCTACGTGGTCGATCCGCGCAAGGAGCACATCGCAGTCACCGAGGCAAACCGCCTCAAGATCCCGGTGGTCGCGATCACCGACTCCAACTGCGACCCCGACCTCATCACCTACGTCATCCCCGGCAACGACGACGCCATCCGCGCCGTCAAGCTCCTGACCGGCAAGATCGCCGACGCGTGCCAGGACGGCCGCCAGGAGGCGCAGGCCCGAGGCGAGATCCTGCCCGAGGTCGAAGATCGCGAATTTCTGGAGACGCCTCGTTACGAGGAGATCGAGGAATACCTCGAGGACGAGGAGGACTACCTCCCGACGGTCTCTGAGGAAGAGTTCATCGGCGGTCGTACCGCCGACGACGAGGAAAAAGTCCGCTAGTGGCGAAGGTTTCAATGGAGCTCGTCAAGCAGCTTCGCGAGATGTCGGGCGCCGGGATGATGGACTGCAAGAACGCGCTCGAGGAGGCCAAGGGAGACGTCGAGAAAGCCTTCACCATCCTGCGCGAGAAGGGCATCGCCAAGGCGAGCAAGCGCGCGGGCCGGGCGACCGGCCAGGGCGTGGTCGAGACGTACCTGCACACGACCGGCGACGGCTTTCCGCCGCAGGTGGGCGTGCTGATCGAGGTCAACTGCGAAACGGATTTCGTCGCCAAGAGTGAGGACTTCCGCAAGCTCGCCAGGGAGCTCGCCCTTCAGGTAGCCGGTTATAACGCCCACTGGGTCTCACGCGAGCAAGTACCAGACGAGGTCCTGGTGCACGAAAAGAACGTCTTTGAGGCCAAGGCCAAGCAGGACGGCAAGCCTGACCAGATCATCCCGAAGATCGTCGAGAGCCAGGTCGAGAACTTCCTGAAGGAGAACTGCCTGCTGGAGCAGCCATACTTCCGCGAGAGCAGCCACACTGTTGAGCAGCTGATCGCGGAGAACATCTCCAAGCTCCAGGAGAACATCACGGTCCGGCGGTTCGCACGGTTCAGTGTCAGGGAGTCCTGAGGGGGGCCCGATCGTCAACGTAGAGATGGGTGACCGTTCGCCGAAGTACAACCGCATCCTGCTCAAGCTGAGCGGCGAGGCGCTTGGCGGAGCCCGTGACTACGGCATCGACCTCCAGGTGGTTTCGACGATCGCAGGCCAGGTCAAACGGGTCCACGAGATGGGCGTGCAGACGGCCCTCGTCGTCGGAGGCGGAAACATCTTTCGCGGGATGGCCGCGAGCGAGCTTGGCTTCGATCGCGCCACCGGCGACTACATGGGCATGCTGGCAACGGTGATCAACGCGCTGGCGTTGCAGGATGCGCTCGAGCGGACCGGCATCCCGGCACGCACGATGACAGCCATCCAGATGCCGCAGGTCGCGGAGCCGTACATCCGCCGGCGGGCCGTGCGTCACCTGGAAAAGGGTCGGGTGGTGATCCTTGCCGCCGGCACGGGCAATCCGTACTTCACCACCGACACCACTGCGGCGCTCCGCGCAGTCGAGATCGAAGCCGACGTCATCCTCAAGGCAACCAAGGTCGACGGCGTCTACACCGCGGACCCGAAGCTCGATCCCACGGCGGTCAAGTTCAAGCATCTCGGCTACCTGGAAGTTTTGAATCGGGGGATCGAAGTGATGGACAACACGGCGCTGACGCTCTGCATGGACAACGGTGTGCCCATCGTCGTCTTCAACCTGCTGGTGCCCGGCAACATCGAGCGCGTCGTCCTCGGCGAGGAGATCGGGACGCTGGTCGCTGCGGGGGCTGATAAGTGAGGCCGGCGATGCCGACCGGATCTTTGGCGTCTAGGCGACCGATCTGCATCGTCGCCTCTTCCGCTCCTCGCTCACGCATCAACGGACGCGCTCGCTCCGGTGCTCGTCGGCTCCTCCCATCTCGGCCGCCGATCCGCCAAATCTCTCGGTCGGCCCACCAGCCACACTTATCGTCTTGATCGACCCAGTCCTGCGGGACGCCGAGACGAAGATGGCCAAGTCGGTCGACCATTTCGGCGCCGAGCTTTCGACCATTCGGACAGGGCGCGCCAACCCCGCGCTGATCGACAAGATCATGGTTCCGTACTACGGCACGCCAACGCCGCTCAACCAGCTGGCCCAGATCAGCGCGCCGGAGGCGAGGCTTCTCGTCGTGCAGGTCTACGACAAGAGCCAGATCGGCGTCATCGAGAAAGCGCTGCGTACCGGCGAGCAGGGTCTCAACCCTGCAAGCGACGGGCAGGTCATCCGCGTTCCGATTCCGCCACTGAACGAGGAGCGCCGGCGGGAGTACGTGAAGCTCGTCAAGCAGAAGGCCGAGGAAGCCCGCGTCGCGATCCGCAACGTCCGGCGCGATGAGGTGCACCGCATCGACCAGATGCAAAAGCAGGGCGAAGTCGCCGAGGACGACGCCAAGCGCGGGACCGCACGGCTGCAGAAGATCACCGAGGCGCAGATCGAGAAG
>JALYSJ010000048.1 GCA_030854855.1 Candidatus Dormiibacterota bacterium | reverse complement strand
CATCAGCAACCACAAGGGAGGGAACGACAGATAAGCCCGAACGAGAAGTGGATGCTGCGGCAGCCGGCTCTTGGTGGTGTAGGGCATGAAGCGCGTGATGATGCGTTTGGTTTCGAAGCCGGCCATCGTCGCCGCCTCGGCGAGGCTTTTCTCCGTGAGCGCAGTCTGGTGGTCGATGAAGTCCCAGTAAGCACCGCCGATCAGCCGGATGTTCGGCTGCATGATGAGCACGCGCCCGCCCGGTTTCAAGAGTGCAAAGGTGACTCGCAGCTGCTGAAGCACCGCCTCGGTCGACGGAAGGTGTTCGAGGTAGTTGCTGAAGAAGGCGAGATCGAAGTGATCGTTCGGCATGACATCAGCCAGCTCCAGCCCGCTGGCGTGAACGAAGTGCACGTCCTTCGGCAGCGCGTCCGCCATGTCGCGGATATCGGTCGCCCACCGATCCGCGGCTTTGACATTGCGGATGAAGTAACCAAGATCGCACGCGATATCGACCACACGTGCCTCTGGCGCGATATAGCGCTGCAGAAACCTGCCCAGCTCGCGCCAGATGGCTTCCTTGGCGGCCTGGTCGGCTTCGTCGAAGCGTTGCTCGTAAACCTCCTTGAGCACAATGGGCGGCGCTTCGCCGGTAGGGTTCTGTCCCTTCCGAGGTTCTTCGTCGAGTCGCTGGATCGTACTGGTCACGTGTACGTCAACCATAGCGTGCGGATGTTCGGTCGCCGGAAACGTAATGACCACGCAGCACGAGGACGGTCCACCGTAGGCTGACGTGGAATGCGGCACAACGCGATCGCCATCAACCTCTTCAGCGGCCTGCCACGGCGCTATGACCTGCTGGCCGAGGTTCTGTCTTTCGGGCAGAACGCGCGGTGGCGCCGCAACCTCGTGGATCACCTCGCAGCTCACAAGCCTCGAAACGTCCTCGACGTCGCCACCGGCACAGGTGGTGTGGCCATCGCGCTGGCGGCCGAAACCGATGCGCGTATCACCGGTGTGGACATCAGCGAGGCGATGCTCGAACAGGGTCGAGAGCGTGTGCGGCGGGCGGAGCTTGCCGACCGGATCAAGCTTGAGCCGGCCCGAGCCGAGGCGCTTCCCTATTCTTCACAGTCCTTCGACGCGCTGAGCTTCACGTACCTCTTGCGCTACGTCGACGATCCGGCGGCCACCGTCGGCGAGCTCGCGCGCGTGATCCGGCCGGGCGGCCACATGGCGAGCCTGGACTTTTACGTCCCGCCGAATGCCTTTTGGCGCACCGCCTGGTGGGCGTACACGCGGACCTTGCTGCCTGGCGCCGGCATCGTGCTCGGTGGTAAGGCATGGTGGGATGTCGGCTTGTTTCTCGGCCCGAACATAGAAGCCCACTACAGCCAATGGCCGCTTGCGCGGATTGTCGATTCGTGGAGGGAGGCTGGGATGGTCGACGTCGAATACCGGGTCATGAGCCTCGGTGGTGGGCTCGTGATGTGGGGAACCAAAGGTGCCTGAAGCGCTCGCCCCCGCTTACTACGCCGCGCCCACGATCGGATGGCGCCGCGATGTGTGGGCTCTGCTCCATCCGCCGTATACCGCCTGGCATCTCTCCTATGTATTGATCGGCGCGAGCCTGGCCCCCACCGTGAACGTCGTCCGGCTGATGGCCACGCTGGTGGCCTTCTTTCTTGCGGTCGGCGTTTCGGCGCACGCGCTGGACGAGCTGCGAGGACGCCCGCTGCAGACGCGATTGCCGGGCGGCTTGCTGTGGGCCGCAGCCGTGGTTGGTCTCGGTGGCGCCATCGTCATCGGCATCGCGGGAGTGTTCGTACTTGGACCGTGGCTGCTTCCGTTCATCGCCGCCGGCGTTTTCTTCGTGTTCGCGTACAACCTCGAGTTGCTGCGCGGACGCGTGCATGGAGATTTCTGGTTCGCGCTCTCGTGGGGCGCCTTCCCGGTGCTCACGTCTTACTTCGCGCAGTCAGGACGTATTTCGCTCGCGGCGATTGCGGCGGCAGCCGGCTGCTACGCGCTCTCGTACGCCCAGCGAGTGCTGAGTACTCCGGCCAGGCTGCTGCGTCGACGGAGCAAATCTGTGACCGGCGAGCTGACCTTGAACGATGGCTCGCAGATCTCGATCGACCAGTCGACATTGCTGCAGCCGCTCGAGCGCGCTCTCGCAGCCGCGTCATGGGGGGTCGTCGCGCTTGCCCTGAGTCTTACGGTGTCGCGCTTAACCTGAGGCCAGTATGCTGCGGCTTGTTGTGAAGCCACATTCTCGACCGGGTCGAGCAGATGAAGTCGTCATGCTTGCCAAACCGCTGCTGCGCGGGTGGTCGCATGCAGCCGCCGCATTAGTTGCGATCGCCGGGCTCGTCGCGCTCATCGTCATCACGCGCAACGATCTAGCAAAGCTCGTCTCGATGGTCATCTACGGGACCGCGCTCGTCCTCTTGTTTGGTGTTAGCGCCACCTATCACATCGTCAACTGGCCTCCGGCGGTAAAGGACTGGCTCCGCCGCGCCGACCACGCCACGATCTTCGTGTTCATCGCGGCGACCTATACCCCCCTGGTTTTCAACGTGCTGAGCGGGTGGTGGCGGGCCGGTGTTCTGGTAGCAATCTGGGTTTGCGCCGTGGGCGGTGTCGCGGGCGCCGCACCCTTCCTGCGCATTCCGCGGCAGCTGCTCGCCGGCCTTTACGTCGGCATGGGTTGGGTAGCCGTGGTCG
>JALYSJ010000025.1 GCA_030854855.1 Candidatus Dormiibacterota bacterium | reverse complement strand
ATGTTGCTGATGGCGCAGCAGCTGATGGCGGCGCGAGCCGGCCTCGCCTCAGGTCTTGTCTTGGGCCTCGGCTTTGTCATGGGAGCCATCGGAATCCCGATCAACGGGGCGATCGCCGACAGGATTGGGCTGCAGAAGTCCCTCATGACTCACGTCCTGCTGGTCATCCTCACCATCGCGATCGCCTGGTTCCTGCCGAGCGAAGAGAAGATGGAGAGTTATTCAGCCAGTCAGCAGCCTGCGCTGGCACCATGAAGGCACTGCAATGGCGCTGACGACCGACGACCAGATCGAGATCGACGTCCATGACGACGCTGCGGCGATGACGCGACTCTTTGAGCTGCCCGCGCCGGCGCGCATGGACGCGCTGGCGGCGATGCGCGGCTTCTCGGCCTTCGACGAAGCGTCGATGAAGGTGCTCAAGCAGATTCACGAGGAGGGCGACGGATTCCGGGTCAACGTTGACGATCCTCGCTACCCTGGCGCGCTGCAGCAGCTGATCAAGGCGGATGCCTGGGGCCAGCTGCGTCGGGAGCTGGGGCGCGCGTGGGAGTATCAGCGCGCGGTTCTACCGGGCATCCGGCACCCAGAAAGGGTGGAGGTGGTGCTGACGCTTGGCAACCCCGACGACCCGATCTTCATCGAGCGGACGCTCGGTTACTACGGAATGGGCGCGCGTCCCGGAAGCATCTGGATGGTGGCCTGGCCCAACGACTACAACCTGACCCGGATCGGCGCGTGCGGCGTCCACGAGTTCGCGCACAACCTGCGGACTCCAAACGTGGACACTCGATTCAACCTCGCCGAGTGGGTGATTCACGAAGGCCTGGCCGAGGTGTTCACGGTCGAGGTGTGCGGTCCGGATTCGACAGGTGCCTGGTACGCGGACGTGACCGGCCTCGTCCTCGAGAATGCCTATGCGAAGGTGACTGGCGCCTTCGGGACCGGGAGCTCGTTTCCTGACTGGACCCCTTACGTCCTCGGCGATGAGGTCGCGGGACGGATGGGCCTGCGCCTCGCCGGCGTGCCTCACATGGGAGGGTATGCGGTCGGCCGGCAGATCGTCGAACGCTATCTGGCGAGCACCGGGCTCAGGGCCGCGCAGGCGATCGTGCGGCCGACAGCAGAGATACTGGCCGTCGCGGGGATTACGCCACCGTGAGCACTGAACCGGTGTTGAATAGCAGCGTCTACGAGCTCGCCGGTGGAGAAAAGACCTTTCGCCTCCTGGTCGAGCGCTTCTACTCCGGAGTGGCTGAGGATCCGTTGCTTCGACCGATCTACCCAGAGGAAGACCTGTCTGGCGCCACTGAGCGCTTGAGCCTTTTCCTGATCCAGTACTGGGGAGGACCGACCACCTACAGCGCGCAGCGTGGACATCCCCGCCTGCGGTTGCGACATCAACCATTCGTCATCGGCCAGGTCGAACGCGACGCCTGGCTGCGTCACATGACCGCGGCCGTCGAAACGCTCGAGCTCGCGCCCGCGATTCGCGGGGCGCTGCTCGATTACTTCGAGACGGCGTCGACCGCGATGATCAATCACCTGGCTCCGCGCTAGAAGACTTCGGAGGCGGCTGCGGGGCGCCGGGCTCGGGCTGCACCAGGATGGGGGCGACAGCGGGGGCCTTGTCCAGCTCAACCGCCAGGCCGTTACCAGAAACTTTGGCTCCCCGGAGCGCGGCCCGCAGCCGTGGGATTTGCGCACGCAGCGGCTGTTCGACCCAGTCGAATGCTATGACGCGCTCGTTGACTTCCCAAAAAAGGCCGTTCTGCATTGACTCCATCCGGTCGAGGGCCGCGTCCACGAAGTCGGGTGGCGCGGCCGCGATGCCCTCGACCAGCAGGCGGGCGACGTCTTTCTGATCCGTCGCCATCGCCCAGAAGCTGAGCTTGGCGACGCCTTTGAACAGGCCGTTGAGCCCGATCGCGCGCGCGTTCGGGATCAGGTCGAGAAGGTTCCGGACGAGGAGGCGCGCCAGCTGGAGCGAGACCTGCGGGTCTCGGTTTTGCGCTTCAATCGCCAGGTCGGCGACATCCTCGGCGGCGGCCCCAAGCGTGGCCGGCATTCCCGCGTCGTCGAAATGGCGGCCGTAGCGCATCAGATGCACCGCGGCCTCAACCGCCAGGTCGGAGCGCCACTCGAGCGCGCCGATCGCAAACCTCCGGTACTCATTCATGATCCCCGAAGCGAAAGTGGGCGCCGAGCGGTTGATCGCGGTCCTCAGGTAGGTGTTGAAGAAACGCACGCAAAGCTCGGCGACCTCCGAGTCACCAACCTGGATGGCGCCGATGCCGACGTCGCGCGTGGCGACAGCAATCGCGTGCACTGCTTCTTTGCGGTGGACCGGCGTGAGGCCGACCATGTCGACAAAGCTCGACATGATCGTGTACGCGAACCAGGTCTTCGCCCGATTGACCTCCGCCACGATCTGGTCTGAGGCCCCCGGCAGGTCGGAATGGCCGACCTGAAACCAAACGGGCGGAATGTCTTTCTTGATTTTCAAGTAGTCGTCGGCCAGGAACCGGCCGAGCACCTCGATGGTGAGCACGCAAATCGGCATGTCGCCGAGCTGAACAGAGCCGAATGCGATATCCGTCACCTGAGCGACCGATGTCATCAGATCGTCTCTGTGTCGCTGGATGTTGCGGTTGGCGACGGCCGCTCGCAGCTCTCGCTTGGCCCTCCGCATGATGCTCTCCACCAGGGTCTCGGCACGCATTACCTCGAAGATGTAGCTCACGTACGGCAGGAGGATCGCGAAGTTGATGAGGGCAAGCACCACTGCCACACCGACACTCCAAATCGGAACGTAGTTCGACTTGACCTCAACGCGGATGAGGAACGTGTAGAGGATGGACGCGAGTGCCAGGCTCAGAACCAGCGCATTGAGCGGGTTCCGCGTGAAGATGCCGATGATTCGCGGCGAGTAGCGGGAAGACGTCGTCTGGATGCCGAAGACGACAGCGACGATCACGATGCTCAAGGTCACACCCTCGGCACCTCCGACCAACCCCAACACGCCACCCGCTGCTAGGGGGTCGGGCGTGAACAGATCTTTGATCGAGTGGTATTGGAAGGCGTCCACAAAGCCGAAGAGGACGAACAACATGAATGCGACGGAGACCAATGCGAGGCCGGGGAGGGCGGCGCCGATCCACTCTCGCGCCGTGCCTCGATCAGCCGCCAGCGGGCTCACCTTGTGTACTTCTTGATCTGACCTGCTCAACGACACGACGAGGGCGATCCTAAGCTTTGGAACCGTGATCCGTGCGGTCGTCTTCGATTTCGACGGTTTGATCCTCGACACGGAAGAACCGGTCTACCGCTCGTGGCTCGAGGTGTATCAGGCACATGGGGAGGAGCTTCCCTTCGAGCGTTGGGTCCAGATCGTTGGATCGACCACGATCGGATTCCATCCGCAGCATCACCTGGAGGAGCGGCTGGGGCGGCCCCTGCCGAAGGAGGTCCTCGATCGGCGCATCGGACGGCGGACGGAGATGATCCTCGCCAATCACCTTCTCCCCGGAGTCGTCCAGCACATCGAGGCCGCGAAAGCCGCGGGACTGAAGGTCGGTGTCGCGTCGAGCTCGACCAAAGAGTGGGTGAGAGGGCATCTCGCCCGTCTCGACATCCTCGACAGATTCGATTGCCTGCGTTGCCGCGACGACGTCGCCAACGCCAAACCCGAGCCCGACCTCTATATCGCGGTGCTCGATTGTCTTGGTGTCCCGGCCGCAGAGGCGTTGGCGATCGAGGACTCGCCCAACGGCGTTCTCGCCGCCAAGCGGGCGGGGATGCGCTGCGTCGCGATACCGAACTCGATCACCGCACGACTCGATCTGGGTCAGGCTGACGTGCTCCTGGGCTCGCTGGCAGAGGTGACGCTCGCGGAGCTTCTCAAGAAGGTTGAAGCAGCCTGAGTAGGACGCCGGACCCACTAACCTATCTGCGTGCGAATCGGAGTCCTCACCGGCGGCGGTGACGCGCCCGGCCTGAACGCGGCGATCCGGGCGGTTGCCCGTCGCGCCTTTCAACTCGGCCATCAGGTCAGCGGCGTGCAGAACGGCTGGGCCGGCTGTCTCGAAGAAGGCTTGATCGACGAGCTGACGCCGGCGAATGTGCGCGGCATCCTGCCGATGGGCGGCACCATCCTGGGTACCTCGCGGACCAACCCGCTCAAGGAGAAGGACGGCGTCGCGCGGGCGATCCAGGCCCTGCGACACAAGGGCATCGACGCTCTCGTGCCGATCGGCGGCGACGACACACTGAGCGTGGCGGCGGCGCTGCACGAGGCCGGATTTCCCACGGTCGGCGTGCCGAAGACGATCGACAACGATCTCTCGGTGACCGAGTTCTGTATCGGTTTCGACACCGCGGTCGGAGTTGTCACCGAGGCACTGGACCGCCTGCACACCACCGCCTCGGCACACCACCGAGTGATGGTGGTCGAGGTGATGGGTCGCGACGCCGGTTGGGTAGCGCTCATGGGCGGCATCGCCGGCGGCGCGGACCTGATCTTGATTCCGGAATTCGAGGTTGGCCTCGGCGAGGTCATCGCCCACCTGCACCGGCGTCGGGGAGAAGGCAAGCTCTTCAGCATCATCGTCGTGGCTGAGGGTGCCAAGATCCCAGAGTTCGAAACGGAGGGTGCCGGGCAGGGGGAGAAGGACGCATTCGGCCACATCCGGCTTTCCAAGAGAGGAATCGGCGACCTGCTCGCGGGAAACGTTGAGCGAGAGACAGGATTCGAGACTCGCGTGACCGTCCTCGGGCACCTGCAGCGCGGCGGTTCGCCGTCGCCCACCGACAGGATCTGGGCGACGCGCCTCGGGGTCGAGGCTGTAGAGCTTGTGGTTGCCGGCAAGAGCGGCGTGATTCCGATCCGGCGCAATGGCGAGGTCGAAGTGGTGAGGCTGGCCGAGGTTGTCAAGGAAACGCGCCGGGTACCTCGGGAGCTCTACGACCTCAGCCGAGTCTTCGAGTAGGGCCCGCGGACGTGCCAGTGCGCAAGAAGAAGATGCTCGAGCTCGCGGGGTCCGGGGACGACGGCTCGACTGGATTGCTGGGCGGAGGCCGGGCCAGCAAGGACGATCCGAGAATCGAAGCCTACGGCACGATCGACGAGGCGTCCAGCGCGGTCGGCCTCGCCAAATCGCTGAGCCCGCACCCACGCGTGCGGGCGATCTGCGACGAGCTACAGCGCGGGCTTTATTCGCTCGGTGCGGAGCTCGCCACCAACCCCGACTCCGGAGCTTCCTTTGCCAATACCACCGAAGCCGGCGTCGAGCGGCTTGATGCCCTGATCGCCGAGCTCGAGCAGGACGTCACCATGCCGGACGGCTTCATTCTGCCCGGCGCGACTACGGCATCGGGGGCGCTCGATCTGGCCCGTGCCATCACTCGCCGTGCGGAGCGGCGCTGCGTGTCACTCGAGCGCGCAAACGGGCTCGCCAACAAGCAGGTGCGGCGATGGCTCAACCGGCTCAGCCTGCTTCTCTTTGTGCTCGGCCGCTACGAGGAAGAGCTCGCGGGAAGCGCCGCCCCACGGGCAAAATCCACGCCGCGTCCTTAAGGCTAAGCTCAGCTGAGTGTCACGACCCCGAGCGCCGAAGCGGATTCGCGGCATCGGCGGCCGGAGCCGAGGAAAGGGTGGCGCGGCTAGGATCGCATCGCAGAATACCTTTGGGGTCCCCGCGCCGTGGTTGCGCGGGGGCAGCCCGGGCCCCTTGACGCAGGCTTCAGCGCCCACCGGGGTCCCCGCGAAATCGAAGATTTCGTGGGGTGGTCTGGCGCCCGGCCGCCTAGGACGCGAGGATGCGAGGGGCTTCGGGGGCGCGACACTCTAATGCGACCAGAGAGCTACCTGGTTCTCGCCGGCGTCGCGCTGTTGGTGCTGTATGTCGCCGTCTCATTCCAGCTGTACAGGCGCGCATTCGTGCCGGACCGACCGGTCTTCCTTGACGATTTCACTTTTACGCCCTTCGAGTTCCAGGCCGACTATGAAGAGGCTGAGCTTGTCACCGCCGACGGAGTGACCTTCGGCGCGTGGCACTTCCGGCAGGCTGGATCGCCGCAGACCGTCATCGTCTCGGGGGGACACAAGGGACAGCGCCAGAACTCGCTTGGCATCGCTGCCGCGCTCTGGCGGAAGGGCTTCAACGTGGTCCTCTACTCGTACCGCGGAATGCCGGGAAGCGACCGAGCACCGATCACGTTGGGAATCAAGGAGGTGCTCGAGCTGCAGGCAGTGATCGCCTTCGCCCGCAAACGCATCCCGAACGCGAAGATCGGGCTTCTGGGCTACTCGATGGGCGCCGTCGTCTCGCTGCTGGGCGCCGCGGGCGAGCCAGGAGTCGAGGCCCTGGTGCTGGACAGTCCTTTCAGCGATCTGCGCGCGCTGATGATCGAAAACATGCGCAGGGCGACCAAGCTGCCGGGCTCGCCGTTCGTGTGGCTCGCGGATTGCATGTTGTGGCTGCGAACGCGAAGCTGGATGTCCGAGTGCAGCCCGCGCGAAGTGCTCAGCTCACTCGAGCCGCGGCCGCTGTTCTTCATCCACGGCGGGGCCGATGAGATCACCTCCGTCAATCACAGCCGCCGCCTTTACGACGCATATCGAGGACCACGCGAGATCTGGATCGTGCAGGGCGCTCCGCACACCGGCGCTTACTTCGCGGATCGCCCGCTTTACGTGGAGCGCGTCGCCGGCTTTTTCGCGCGGCATCTGGGCCTGGACGTCAGCGGCCACCTCCGCTTGGTAGAAGACGAAGAGGTCTCGTAGGGCCTAGCGACTCGACAGCGTGCTCGAAAGCAAGATGCCGTTGGCCCAGTAGTGGCCAGTCGGCCCCGCCGGAAGGAGGTCGTAGGTCCGCTCGCCGGCGTACGGAACCAGCTCCCACCGAATGATTGTCGAACTGTCGAGCGCGTCGCCAGTAGCGAGCGAGCCAAGCGGCCGGCTGTCGCCGGTGAGGTGGCCGGGAGAAACCAGCAGCTCACGGCCGTCCGCCAGCTGCAGATATACCATCTGGTGACCGGCAGGAGCCGCCATATTGCCGACCGCCACCACCGGCTTGGCGAAGCGCTCGCCCGAGGCACTCGTGGTCCACACGACCATGCCGGGCATCACGTCGGTCACGCGGATGTCGCCGTTCGGAGTCGCGATGAGCGTGGTCGCGGCTAGGCAGATCGGACAGTTGGGCGCGCTGCTCGGCGTGCGGGTGCTGACGGTGACGACGCCGTCCGACCGGACGGTGCCGGCAACCACCAGGTACGACGCGCTGCCGCTCGCCGACCTGACGAGATAGGAAAACGTGTAATCGCCGCCGGAGCCCGGAGGCAGCTTCAGGGCGCCAAGCAGCTTCCAGGCGCGATACACGACAAGCTTCTGGGCGTCGGTGAGCTCCCCGGAAGGCAGATGCTCGTGCGTGAGAATCGCCGCATGGAGTGCCGAATCGGCCCGGATCTCGGGATACCTCGCGATCGCGTTTTGCTGCTCGCCGCCGGGACGAGCTATCGGATAGACGTCAGGGTCGCAATAGACCGGCGGGCCGACTGAGTCGATGACCGCGAATCTGAGCTGGGGGACGCTGAGAGGCAAGCCGACTGGGCCTGGGGTAGGTGTGGCCGAGCCGCAGGCAACGATGGCAAGGACCGCGAGCGCTGCTAATCCAATCCTCATCGAGTTCTCAGACTCACGACGTAATAAGAGACGTCGTGGCGCCGGGTTTGGTAACGGGAAGCGGAACCAAACGTACCGTCCGAGCGTATTGAACTCCAATGGGCCGCTCGCTAGACGAATCTATAATCGCGGGAGTGGGGGCAGCCGAGGTCGTAACGCGCGTCGCCGATGCCTTCATGGCGAACGTCAGTCGCGCCATCGTCAACAAGGAGGAGGAGATCCGGCTCTGCCTGGTCACCCTGCTCTGCGAAGGCCACCTGCTCATCGAGGACGTGCCTGGAGTCGGCAAGACAATGCTGGCCAAAGCCCTCGCCCGCTCGCTTGACTGCACTTTCCGCCGCATCCAGTTCACGCCCGATCTGCTGCCATCCGACGTGACCGGAGTGCGGGCCTTCAACCAGAAGCTCGACGACTTCGAGTTCCGGCCGGGGCCGGTCTTCGCTCAGATCCTTCTTGCCGACGAGATCAACCGCGCGAGCCCCAAGACCCAGGCTGCGCTGCTCGAGGCGATGGAGGAGCGCCAGGTCACCATCGACGGCGAGACCCACCTGCTGCCTAAGCCGTTCATGGTCATGGCGACGCAAAACCCTGTCGAGTATTCGGGCACGTTTCCGCTGCCGGAAGCACAGCTCGACCGATTCCTGATGAAGGTGAGGCTTGGCTACCTGTCGGAGAAGGAAGAGGCCATCCTCCTGGGCCAGCACAAGGTCGAGTCGCCGATGCTCGAGCTGGAGCCAGTGGTCTCACCAAACGAGCTCACCGCCGCCCAGAGGGCGGTGCGAGAGGTATTCGTCAAGCCGGAGCTTCGGGAGTACATCGCGAAGCTCGTCGGCCGGACCAGGAGCAACCCGGAGGTAGCGCTCGGTGCGAGCACGCGGGGAACGCTGAACCTGTATCACGCGAGTCAGGCGCTGGCAGCCCTCAAGGGCCGAAGCTACGTGCTGCCGGATGACATCAAGGTGCTCGCCGAACCCGTGCTGGCGCACCGCATCATCCTGCGGCCCAATGCGGAGATGCAGGGCCAGAGCGCGAGCAAGCTCGTCGGCGGCTTGCTGGAGCGCGAGCACGTTCCTCAGATGGCATACGACGGGTAGACGCCTGGGGACTCAAGGTCGGGGTACATGAGCAAGGTCGCCCTCGCCGCAACGCTCGGACTCCTGCTCTTCTTCACCTATCTCACCGCGATTCGTTCCGCGTACGTTTTCGCCTACGCGCTTTGCCTTCTGGTCGTGGTCAGCTGGGCGTGGCCGAAGCTGGCGATGCGCGGAATGACGGTGACGCGCCGGCTCGACCCGGGCATGCCGACCGTAGGTGAGCCCTACGAGGAGACGATCGAGGTCCGCAGGAAGGGTTGGGTGCCCGCTCCGTGGGTCGAGGTCCGCGATCTCAGCCAGATTCCCGACTACCAGCCCGGACGGGTGATCTCCGTCGGCAGTGAAGTGGTGCGGTGGAACTCGCGCGGCATCTACCGGCGTCGCGGATGGATGGCCTTTGGGCCGACCTCGCTGCGAGTCCGAGAGCCCTTTGGGCTCTTCGACAAAGAGATGAAGCTGAGTCAGCGCACGTCAGTCCTCGTGTACCCGCGCGTCCGGCCGATCCCAGACCTCCTGACGCCAAGCGCTCAGCAAATCGGCAACTCGCCGAGCTTTG
>JALYSJ010000010.1 GCA_030854855.1 Candidatus Dormiibacterota bacterium | reverse complement strand
GCCTGACGCATGGAAGGACTGGTGGCAGAACGCCGATGCGTGGCACTACTACGTGATGGGGAAGGACAACATCACCTTTCACACTGTGATGTGGCCATCGATCCTTATGGGCGTCGGGGGTCTGGAGCTGCCCGACGACATCGTCGCCAGCGAGTACCTCAATGTGGCCGGCAAGAAGTTCTCCACGAGTCGGGGCCAGGTCATCCTCGTGCGCGATTTCCTCGAGCAATATGACGCTGACGCGCTTCGTTACTACCTGATGATCGCCGGGCCGGAGAACCAAGACACCGATTTCACCTGGCCCGAGTTCATCCGGCGCAACAACGACGAGCTCGTGGCGACGTGGGGAAACCTCGTCCACCGCACCCTGGTCAACGCCCATCGCAACTTCGGCGCCGTGCCTGAGCATCAGAAGCTCAACGCAGGTGACCAGGCGCTGATCAAGGAGGTCGAGGACGCTCTGGATCAGGTCGCTAAGCAGCTGGGAGAGGCGCGTTTCCAGATGGCCTTGAAATCCGTGATGTCGATGGCGGCGAAGGTCAATGTGTATCTCGGCACCGAGCAGCCGTGGCATGTGATCAAGACGGATCGCGAGCGCGCAGGCACAGTGCTGTATGTCGCGCTTCGCTGCGTCGACAACTTGAAGACCATGCTCACGCCGTTCCTCCCGTTCTCCTCGCAAAAGCTGCATCGCCTGCTCGGCTACGACGACGTGATCGCCCCGCAGCCCGAGGTGCGTGAGTTCGCCGAGGACGCCGGGTCGCACATAGTGCTGACGGGCGACTACGCAAGTGACGACAGGTGGCGGCCGTCCGAGCTCCCGCCGGGCCGCGCGCTGCCGCTACCCGAGGCGCTCTTCAAGCGGCTTGATCCTATCGTCGAAGATGAGGAGACCCCATCTTCGTAGACACGCATCTCCACCTCGAGGAGCTGGGCGATCCCGGCGAGGTGGTTCAGGCGGCGGTCAGCGCGGGGGTCACCCGCATGATCGCGATGGGCGTCGACCTCGACCGCAGCCGGAAAGCGGTTTCGCTGGCTCATCAGCACGCGGCGGTCTGGGCCGGGGTCGGCCATCACCCCACCGACCCCACTGCGCCGCGGCTCGAAGCCCTCCGAGACCTGGCGTTGGACGACCGGGTGGTGGCGATCGGAGAGGTGGGGCTCGACTTCGAGGAGGCGGGCAGCCCCGGGCGCGACGTCCAGGTGCAACGTCTCGACCAGCTGTTCGAGGTGGCGGTTCAGCGCGACCTGCCCGTGTCGATCCACAACCGCGGAGCGGCGACCGAGCTGGCAGCGGCGATCGCCGGCCACCCCGGACTGCGCGGCGTCATGCACTACTTCGCGCTCGAGTGGGACTGGGCCGAGAGATTCCTTGATCTCGGCTTCTATCTTTCCTTCGCCGGATTGGTCACGCGACCTAGCAGGAACGCGCTGCGCGAGGTTGTGACGCGATGTCCTGTAGACCGCCTACTCCTCGAAACCGACTCGCCGTACGGCAATGCGCACAAGCGCATGGGTGTTCCCAACCGGCCCGCGTACCTCATCGACACCGCCGAGCTCGTGGCTGAGCTTCGCGGCGTAACCCTCGACGAGCTGGCCGTTCAAGAAAGCGGGAACGCTCTCGCTTTGTTCCGGCGAATGCGGTGAGCGTGAAGCCGATCGACCCGGCTGAGGCGCATCAGCTCGATGGCTTGCTGCGGCGCCACCGTGTCGAGCTCAAGCACGGCCTCGGGCAGAACTTCCTGACCGACACGTCAGCGCGCGACGCCATCGCCGAGGCGGCGGGAATCACGCCGGACGACGAAGTGCTCGAGGTTGGCGCCGGCGTCGGAACGCTCACGATCGCGCTGGCTTCGAGATGTCGCCGCCTCGTGGCGGTCGAGCTCGACGGCCGGCTCATACCCGCCCTCCGCGAGACGCTCACGGGGCACGAGAACGTGGAGGTAGTCCGGACCGACATCCTGCGATTCAACATCCGCTCCGCCTTCCCGAACGGAAACGAGATCGTCGTGGGGAACATCCCCTACAACCTGACCGGCGCGTTGATCCGCAAGCTCCTCGACGAGCCGCCGCGTCCACGCCGGCTCTCGCTGGTGGTGCAGAAGGAGGTGGCCGAGCGATGGACGGCGCCGAGTGGCGCGAGCCTCTCCACCGTCGCGGTCCAGGTGTTCGCGGAGGCGCAGATGCTCTTCACCATTCCAGCCGCTGCCTTCACGCCACCGCCACGAGTGGATTCGGCGCTTGTGCGGCTCGACGTGCGCGAACGGCCGGCGGTCGAAGTTGGCGACCTTCAATCCTTCTTCCGATTCGTCGAGGCGGTATTCCAGGGTCGCCGGAAGCAGCTCGGCGGAACGTTGGGACGAATCAGTGGTCAGGGCAGCACCGAGGCCGGGACGCGCCTTCGCAATCTGGGCGTCGATCCCGAGCGCCGCCCTCAGACCCTCGGCCTGAATGAGTGGGAGGCCATCTATATGGAGTTTCGGAGCCTCGCGAGCTAAGCTCTAGCGCCGCAGTGATTCGGGAGCGAGACACTAGATGAGACATTAAGTGGAAGAGCCAATCCGTTTTCCGCTCGAGGGCCGTGGAGGCTTTCGAGCCACGCTGCGGCACACAGCGTTCAGAAACATCTGGTTCGCGCAGCTCGCCGCGCAGCTCGCGGACAAGTTCCTTCTCTTCTCGCTGATCATCCTCGCGTACAAGATCTCTGGCGGCAGCACGCCGGTCGCCATCACTCTGCTCACGTACACCGTCCCGGCCGTCCTCTTCGCACCCCTTGCGGGCGTCATCGCCGACCGGTACGACCGCAAGCTGATCATGATGTGGGCCAACTTTGGCCGGGCCGCCGCGGTGGTGCTCATTCCTCTGGCCGCGCTGGTCCCCGGGTTACGCGATGACTTCGCGCACCTGCTCTTGATCACCCTCGTCTTTTCCGCCGTCGGCCAGCTGTTCGGGCCGGCGGAGGCGGCGGTGATCCCGACCATCCTCCCGCGTTCAGCATTGATCACCGCCAACTCGATGGCGCTGCTGACCATGGTCCTGACCCTGGTCGTCGGTGGCGCGCTGGCGCCCATCGTGTCGAGGTTCGACCTCTATGCGCCTTACTGGTGCGCAGTCGTGCTTCTGGTCATCGGGGGAACGCTGATCTTCGCCTCTGACATTCCGCATCTGCAGCGGACCACCGAACCGCCGGTGGCCGAGAGCCGCAACCGCTTTCATCACATGTGGGTCGACCTCAAAGAAGGCATCGACGCTCTCCGCGCTTCACGCGGCCTGATGCTGGCGTTCGGCCAGGTAAGCATCGCGGTGCTGGTGCTGTTCATGCTGTTCGCGCTGGCGCCCGCGTACGTGAGCAGGGTCATCGGCATCGCCGCGCAGGACACTTACGTCATCCTCGGCCCCGCGACAGGCGGAGCGATCCTCAGCGCCATCCTGCTCGGCCAGTTCGTGCGCAACATCGATCGCACGCAGCTCCTCGCCGGCTCCCT
>JALYSJ010000170.1 GCA_030854855.1 Candidatus Dormiibacterota bacterium | reverse complement strand
GCATCTACCGGCGTCGCGGATGGATGGCCTTTGGGCCGACCTCGCTGCGAGTCCGAGAGCCCTTTGGGCTCTTCGACAAGGAGATGAAGCTGAGTCAGCGCACTTCGGTCCTCGTGTACCCGCGTGTCCGGCCGATCCCAGACCTCCTGACGCCAAGCGCTCAGCAAATCGGCAACTCGCCGAGCTTTGGTGCGTGGGCCGACTACCCACCGGAGACCGGCGGGGTTCGCGACTACACCACAGGGGACAGCTTCGGCCGCATCCACTGGCCTCTTTCGACGAAACACGGAAGGCTCATGTCCAAGACATTCGAGCAGCCGCTGACGACCGACCTGTGGATCTTGCTTGACCTCGATCGCAACGTGCACTTCGGCGAGGGCGAGGAGTCGACGGTCGAGTACGCGGTGAGTCTCGCCGCGTCGATGGCGGCGCAGGTTCACGGCCGAGGCCGGCAGGTCGGAATGATCGTCAACGATTCGAAAGGCACAATCCTCGAGCCGCACCGCGCGGTCCGGCAGGACAGGCTCATCCTCGACTACCTTGCGGTCGCGAAGGCCGATGGTCGTACGTCGCTCACCCAGACGCTGGCCTGGGACAAGATCCGGCGGCTTCCGCGCCGAGCCATCGCCGTCATCACTCCAAGCGCCGATCCAGATTGGGTTCGCCTCCTGCAGTCAGTGCGCGGGCGCCGCTCCACGCTGATCGTGTTTTACCTGGACGTGATGAGCTTCGGCGGCCCAGACCAGAACCCGAGCTTTGACCTCGGCCAGGACGTCGATCTGTATGTCGTCCGAAGCGGCGACGACTTCGCACGGCTTGTGCGCACAAGAGATGCAATCCGCATCGCTTAGCAGCCGTTTGCAGCTCGCTCCGGGACGCGTGTGGTCCGGCGCGCAGTCGTCGCTTCGAGGCGGTGTCGGGTGGTCAGTGCTGCTCGTGCTGTTGCTGACCTTCGCGATCTCGCGCTCGACCGCAACCGCCTCCTGGGTGGCTGGTCTCGAGGTTGTCCCTCTCATCGCGCTCGGAGGCGCTCTGCTGATGGCCCTGCTCGCTGTGCTGCCCATCCGATGGCCGGTAGCGCTGGGCCTTGGCGTCATCCTTGGTCCCGTCGCTGCCGCGATCGGCGCTTTGCCGGTGATCCGGGCCATGCATCCGCACGACGGGGGGTGGATAGGTGCCTGGTGGACGCGGATCATGGATGGTTCGGCCGCGAGCGATCCTTCCTTTTATCTGTTCCTGATCTGCTGGCTCATGTGGGTGACAGGGGCATGGCTGAGCTGGTGCGTGTTGCGCTGGCGCAAGCCGATGCTCGGACTCATACCCGGTGCGGCAGCGTTCGCCGCGAACTTGCTGAACTTCCCCAAAGACCAGCAGGGCTACTCGTTCACGATCCCCGTGCTGATCCTGGCTCTCCTTTTGTGGACCAACTACACGGGATCCATCGCGAACGCCACCCGCGCTCACGTCAAGCTGACGGGTGACGCGCGATGGGACTTCTGGGAGAGCGGGCTGGTCGCGATGGCGGCCGTGATCGTGATCGCCCTCGTTCTTCCGCCCCTTTCCACCTTCGACCGCACTGTTGACGTCGAATCCAGCTTGTTTTCGAACTGGGCCCAGCTCCAGCAGCGACTCAACCATGCGGGCTTGATCGGAAATGGCCCTGGGGGATCCGGAACTACGGGCTTTGCCGCCGACGTTCCACTAGGCGGACTGCTCACGAAAACGCGCGACCCGGTGTTCCTCTACACGGTCATTGGCGACTTCACCGGGCCGAGGTACTTTCGCGGCTTGAACATGACGACGACCTCGGGCCAGGAGTGGCGTTTTGGGGGCCCGACCAGCATTCTCAAGGTGCTCCCCAAGAATCAGGTTCCCGACTATGGCGAGCAGTATCAGAAGCTCGCGGTGTCGACCGCGCAGGTAACCATGCTTCGCCCTCCGACCGGTAACTCGGACGTCCTGTTCTATCCCGGGGAGCTGTACAGGATCGACCGCGACGCGGTAGCTATGCAGGTGGCGCTTCCGGACGGTCGGTACGACCGGTTGGCCACGATCGACAAGCTGGCGACGGTCCGGCCCACCAACTCATCGGGGAAGTACAAGGTGTTCGTCGAATACTCGACCGCGACGGAGGCTGACCTGCAGGCGGCCGGCACGACCTACCCCGACTGGCTTCAAAAGTTCTCCAGCGTTCCGAATGCCGGCTATCGCAGCCCGCAGGTTCAAAAGGCGATTCACGATTTGGCGGTCAAGGTCGTGACCGACGCCGGGGCGGCGACTCCATATGACAAGGCGGTCGCGATCCAGAACTACCTGCGCGACAAGTTCGAGTACACGCTCAGCCCGCCCCGCACACCCGACGGGGTGGACCCGCTCGCCTTCTTCCTCTTCAGGTCCAAACAGGGATATTGCGAGTACTTCGCGACGGCGATGGGGGACATGCTCCGGTCGTTGGGGATTCCGACGCGGCTCGTCAATGGTTTCGGACCTGGTCAGTTCGACAGCACGATCAACAGCTTCGTCGTCAGGGGCGCCGACGCCCACACGTGGGTGGAGTCCTACTTCCCGCGCTATGGCTGGATTCCCTTCGAACCGACACCCGACCTAGCGGGCGGGTATTACGGGATCCCCCGTGGCTTCTCAGGGCTGAACCCCTGTCTTCGCGAACAAGGCTGCGAATCGCCAGGATCCAGCACGGCGCAGGACCCAGGCGCGGTGCCGCCCATCCGCCGGGATCGCGGCCTCGCAGCCGGTGACCTCGGGAGCGGCCAGTCCAGGTTTGCGATCCCCATCCCGGACGCCGGGACGCTCACGACAATCATCGGGATTCTCCTTGCGGTTCTCCTCCTGCTCCTGGCGGCGGTCGCCAGGTACCTCAGGCCGCGGTCGGTCCAGGGCGTCTGGAAACGTACCCTGACCCTCTCGGAACTGGCGGGCGCCAAACGCCGGCCCGGCGAGACCCCTCTGGAGCTCGGCCGGCGATTGCAGGTCAGCTTTCCTGAAGCGCGCGAAGCTGCCGGTGCGCTCGCGGGAGGTTTCGCGGTCGCCGCCTATGCGCCACGCGAGCTCGCCGCTTCAACCCGCGCATCAGTGATGGAGGCGTGGAGCGCGCTTCGTCCGATGCTCGTCCGCCGGGTGCTGGCGCGTCTTCGACCGAACAGGAACTAACCTGTAGCGCGTGTCAGATTCCGGCAAGGCTGCAGCCAGCGCGACCGGAATTGCCGGGCGTGCTTACCCGCCCGTCACGTTTCCCATCGACGCAGAGCGGGCGGCGGAGTTTGCCAAGGCGATTGGCGCGGACCCCGCGGCCGGCATACCGCCGACCTTCGCCGCGGTTTACTCGTTGGGGGTGACCGCCCCGCAGCTCTTCGGTGACGCCGAGGCGGCGGTGGATTTCTCCAGGCTGCTTCATGCCGAGCAGGAGTTCACGTGGGCGCGGCACCCGCGAGCGGGCGAGACCATTACGTCGCGAGGCCACGTCGCGTCGGACGTCAGCCGCCGCGGCATGCGCTTTGTCAGTTTTGAAACGGAAACCGCCGATGGCGCCGGCGAACCCGTATGCCGGTCGAGGGCGCTGTTCGTGATCCGGTCATGAGCCGGCGCTCCGTGACGTTCACCAAGGAGCAGATCGCTGCTTATGCCGAAGCCTCAGGCGATCACAATCCCATCCATCTCGACGACGAGTTCGCTCGCCGGGTCGGCCTGCCCGGCGTAATCGCGCACGGCCTGCTCCAGATGGGGGTGTTGGCGACGGTTGCGGCAGAGGCGTCGGGTGGCGGGGAAAGGCTGCGGCGCCTTTACTGCCGGTTCGCCGGGATGGTCGTACCGGGTGACACCGTGACATTCACCGCTGAGCCCACTGGTCCGGGCAAGCTCGACCTTCGCGCCGTGAACCAGCGAGGCGAAGGTGTGCTGACGAAAGCCTCAGCCGATTATCAGCAATGACACTTGATTTCTCCCTGACCTCTGAGCAGCACGAGATTCGCAAGCTCGCGCATGACTTTGCGGAGCGGGAGATACGTCCTGTCGCCGCGCATCACGATGAAACCGAAGAGTTTCCATACGAGGTCGTCAACAAGGCGCAAAGGCTGGGCCTGACCCCCGCCGCTTTCCTCCCCGAGGAATACGGTGGCCAGGGGCTGGATTTCCTGACCGAGCTGATCCTCAACGAAGAGCTGCACTGGGGCTGCGCGGGCATCGCCGTGTGCATCCAGTCGATGGGTCTGGCGATGGCGGGCATACGCGCCAGCGGCACCGAGGAGCAGAAGAAGCGCTGGCTTCCCCAGTTCACGAACCCCGACAAATTCGTGATTGGAGGTCTCGGCCTGACCGAACCCGACTCGGGGTCGGACGCGCTGTCGATGAAAACGCGAGCAACGCGGGTGAGCGACGGGTATGTGCTGAATGGCACCAAGCAGTTCTGCACCAACGGCGGCATCGCGGACTACCACGTGATCTACGCGAACACCGACCCTTCGAAAGGCCCCGCCGGCATCGCCTCCTTTTTGGTGCCCAAAGGAACGCCGGGTCTGCGGATGGGACGAAAGGAGCAGAAGCTCGGCGTCCGCGCCAGTCACACTGCGCAGGTCATCCTCGAGGACTGCCACGTTCCGCTCGACCACAGGCTGGGCGGCGAACCGGACGCGGACAATGCGGGGCCAGGTGCCCTGGGTGCACTGATGACGCTCGAAGCGACACGGCCTGGCGTGGCCGCCGGCGCCCTCGGCATCGCGCGCGCCGCGTACGAGTTCGCTCTCGACTACTCGCAGGACCGAAAGCAGTTCGGCAAACCACTGTGGCAGCACGAGGCGATCGGTTTCAAGCTCGCCGATATGGCGATGAAGATCGACGCCGCGCGCCTGCTCATCTGGCGAGCGGGCTGGATGGCGACGCGTGGCCTGCCGTTCGAGCGGGCCGAAGGATCGATGGCAAAGTGTTTTGCCGCCGACGTTGCCATGGAGGTGACGACCGACGCGATCCAGGTCCTCGGCGGGTATGGATACATCAAGGAGTACCCCGTCGAGAAATGGTTTCGCGACG
>JALYSJ010000168.1 GCA_030854855.1 Candidatus Dormiibacterota bacterium | reverse complement strand
GCCGCGGGCGTCGTCTTCATCGTCGCGATCACGCTGCTGCTAGCGGCAGCGGGTCAGGGGCAGAAGGACGTCGTGCAGCTCAGCGCCGCGCTGGCAGGCGCATGCGGGGGGTTCCTGATCTTCAATTGGCATCCAGCCAAGATCTTCATGGGGGACTCGGGCGCGCACTTTCTTGGCACTGCCCTCGGCGTCATCTCGATCCTCGGCGTGGCCAAGGTCGCCGTCGCCTTCGCCCTGGTTGTGCCCGTCCTCGCGCTCGCCGTCCCGATCGCCGACACCGCATGGGCGATCCTCCGGCGCCGCCGTCAGAGGGCGTCGGTTGCTCAGGCCGACCTCCTCCACCTGCATCACCGCCTGCAATCGTTCGGACTTGACCAGCGCCAGACCTGCTTTGTCTTCTATACGGCGACCGCGCTGCTCGGAGCCCTCGGGCTGACCCTTTTCGGCCACGGCCGGATCCTTGCCGTGGTGCTCGTTACGTGCGCAGTGCTCACATCGACCGTCGCCGCAGACCTCCTGCTTCACGGAGGCTGGCGGATCCCCGCGCCGTTCATGCGGCGCCTGCTTGGAGAATCGGGTTCCCGATAGAATTCTGAGGGGCATGGAGCCCAAGCAGCAGTCAGGCCCTTCAGGGACTGATATGGCCGGAATCGGGATCTATCTCGCGGCCGCGGTCCTGCTACCGCTGCTCGGCGGGGTAGCGCTCGACAAGGCGCTGCATACAGCGCCGGTATTTGTCCTCGTTGGACTGTTCGTGGGTCTGGCGGCCGGTGCCGCCGGTATCTGGTTGAAGGTAAGGGAGCTCTCGAAATGAGATCCGGCGGCGTGCTCAAGGTGACTGTGACGGCCTGCGCTCTTCTCGCCGCGGCGATCGCGATCGGCGCCGCACTGGCCGGTCACTTTCCCATTGGTATCGGTATCGGCGCGGGCCTTCTTCTGGGCTCCCTCAACGGCTATTTCATCCAGTTTTTGCTCGGGCGCGGTGCTCCGATGGTCGCCGGCAGCCTGCTGCGCCTCGTGATATTCAGCGCCATCGTGCTGGTCTTTGCACTGATGCTGGGCAGCGCCGCATGGACGGTGCCGCTTGGGATCGGCCTCGCGCAGCTGGTCATGGTCGCGGCGGGCGTCCGCCAGGGCTTGCGCGCATGATTCGCGCCGAAGAGGCAATCGGCTCGCATCCGACGATCGATCTCGGCTGCGGGCTGCTCTGCCGTTTCAACTACGACAGCGTCATCTCGAGCGTGATCGCAATTGCCGCAACGATCGCGGTCGCGTTCTGGATCCGCTCCAAGCTGCAGGCGGGTGAGCCGAGCAAGGTCCAGGCGGTGTTCGAGTGGGGCTACGACCAGCTCCGCGCCCTGATCCGGACCAATGTCAGCGACGATGCGCTCTTCATCATTCCGCTGGCGATGACGCTTTTCCTCTACATCCTCATCGCGAACTGGATCGAGGTCTTTCCGCTTGCGTTGTTCCCGATTCTCCATGGCGCCAACGCGGACCTGAACCAGACGCTGGCGATGGCGCTGGTAGTCATCGGCGTCGTGCAGTGGTACAGCATTCGGGTACTCGGCCTGCGTGGCTACCTTCGGCGTTTCACGAAGCCTTTCGAGCTTCCCTTACCGGCACGCATAGTCTTCACACCACTCAACGTACTGGAGGAGGCAGTAAAGCCATTGACGCTATCGCTGCGGTTGTTCGGCAACATCTTTGCCGGCGCGGTCATGATCGGGTTGATCGCCGGCCTGGCGAACCTCCAGTTGCCTAGCTTCTTGAAAGCGATTGGGCCGATCCTTGGTACTTTCGTCGTCGGTCCGGTGTTGCTCATCGTATGGAAGGCATTCGACGTGGTTTTCATCGGTTTCATCCAGGCGTTCATCTTCATGTTGCTGACGGTCATCTATTTCGGCATGGCCCGCGAGGGTCTCGAACACGAACACCACTAGGAGGGTTACATGACAGATCACGGAATCGTTCTCGCCGGCGCGCTGGTCGCGTTCGGCCTCGCCATCGGGTTGGGCGCCATCGGCGCCGCCTTCGGTGACGGCCTCGCGGGCAACGCCTTCATCAGCGGCGTCGCGCGTCAACCGGAGGCTCAGGGACGCATGATCCCATGGCTTTTCACCATCGTCGGCCTCGTTGAAGCGATGTACTTCATCAACCTCGCGTTCGGCTTCGTGTTCATCGGCTACGTTCCGAAGTAATGCACTTCCTCGCCGGCGTTGCGGGCGTAATCGAGATCAATGGGACGGTGATCGTCGAGCTGGTCACTTTCTTGATCATGCTGGCCGTCCTCGCCCGTTACGTGTATCCGGAGATCGTCAAGTTGGCTGAGGCTCGCCAGCGCCAGATCGCCGAGCAGTTGAAGGAGGCGGAGGAGGCGCGCGCCGCGGCGGAGCAACGCTTGAGCGAGGCGGAGGCCAAGCTCAACGAAGCCAGGACGACCGCGCAGAGCGTGATCGAAGCCGCGAACAAGGCAGGTCAGCAGCTGCGTCAAGAGCTCAAGGAGAAGGCCGAAGCCGAGTCGAAGCGAACTGTCGAGGCCGCCCGCAAAGAGATCGAGGCCGAGCGGGACCAGGCGGTGCGCGCGGTGCGGAGCGAGGTCGCGTCGTTGGTCGTGGCGGCGACGGAGAAGGTCATCGGCGAGACGCTCGATGACCAGAAGCACCGCGACCTGATCGACAAGGCAATCAAGGAAGTGGCGAGTGGCAACGGCAGCCGCTAGGCGCTACGCGCGGGCGATATTCGACCTGGCCCAGGGAGATGGCCAAGTGGACGAGTGGCGCGAGCGCCTGGCAGTCCTCAGCGAGGTTCTCAGCGATGAGACTATGGCGACCGTCCTGACCAACCCAACCATTCCGGTGGGCGTGAGGATGGATCTGATAGCGAACGCTTCCAAGGCCCTCGACGATGAGTCGGTCAACCTCGCCAAGCTCCTCATCGAGTCGAAGCGCGT
>JALYSJ010000161.1 GCA_030854855.1 Candidatus Dormiibacterota bacterium | reverse complement strand
TACCACGTCGCGATCCGGTATCCCACTCGAGCTGCGCTCGGCGACGCCCTGCGCCGACTGATGGCGGCCGACTGGCAGCTGGATGGGGTGAACGACCACGGCACGCACGAGGCGCTCTATCTCCGGGATCCCGACGAGAACGGACTCGAGCTTGCGTGGGACCGGCCGGAGGATGAGTGGCCACGCGACGCGGAGGGTCACCTGACATTCAGCGGTCGCCGGCTCGACCTCGACGGACTGTTACGAGAAGGCGCCGAAACCGACCAGGTCTAGGCGACCCGGCTGATCCGCTCGCTCCAGCGATCGTCGATGCGGCGCGCCTTGTAGATCACAAGCGCCGCGGCCCAGGCCACCACGAAGGCGCCGACAATCACGTAGCCGGCGCGACCGACCAGGTCGAACCCGGCGATGGCGCTGAAGAGGGCGCCCTTCAATCCGAAGGTCTGGATGAGCACCTGCATCAGCTCGACCACACCAACGAAGAGCGCGACGAACACCGAGAGGCTCGTCATCGTCAGGTTGTAGAAAACCTTGCGGATCGGGCTCGTGAAAGCCCACGAGTAGGCCTTAGCCATAAATGCCCCATCAGCAGTGTCCATGAGCGACATCCCCGCCGCGAAGATCAAGGGCAGCGCGATGACCGCAGCGAACGGCACGCCCTTGGCGGCTGCGCCTGCTGAGATCGCGAGGATCGCCACCTCCGACGCGGTGTCGAAGCCAAGCCCGAAAAGAAAACCAATCGGATACATCTGCCAGCTGTGGTGGATCACGCGAAACAAACGGCCGAAGATCCGGCTCATCAGTCCACCGGCAGTTAGGTCCATTTCAAGCGAGCTTTGGTCATAGCCGCCCGCCTTCAGTCGCCGGTATACCCGGATGATGTCGATCAAAACCAACAGGTTGAGGACGCCGATCAAGACCAGGAATCCGCCGGACACGATGGTGCTCAGCTCGCCGCCGATGCTCCTCAGCTGGCCGCCGTTCGTGACCACGCCATCGACGATCCACTTCACAGTCAGTCCCAGCGCCGCGGCGACCAGGAAGACGACTGTCGAGTGCCCGAGCGAGAAGAAGAATCCCACGCCGACCGGCTTGCGACCGTCCTGGAGCAGCTTGCGCGTGGTGTTGTCGATGGCCGAGATGTGATCCGCGTCGAAGGCATGCCTTAGCCCAAACGTATAGGCGAGGCCACCAAGGGCAAGGATGGTCGGCTGGCCGGCCGCGACCCAGAGCAGCAGTCCCCAGCCCGCGATGTGCAGAAGGCCGACTCCGCCGAAGAACCCCGCCAGGCGCTTGCGCTCGCCGCTGTCGAATGAATCCCGCAGCAGAGCCGCAATGGAGGCCATCGCTGAGCAGCCTAACGCTTATTGCGACTTAGTCGCAACTGGGAATTCATCTCGCGTTCCTCGCGGTACGCTTCTGAAATGGACCTCGAACACCTGCCGCCTCAGCTGCGGTCGGTCCTGGGAGCCCTCTCCCACGCCGTCAGCAGCCGCGAGCCCGCCATCCGCGCCCGGGTCGACCACCTGCGAATGGACCATCCGAGCTACACCAACCATCAACTGGCGCTGCACCTCATCCGTTCCACGCGACGGCGAGTCGCGGCCACAGGGGCGCTGAGCGGAGCCGTCTCGATCGCGCCAGGCCTAGGCACCGCGCTCGCGATCGGCACCATCACGAGTCAGACGATCTACGCGGTCGAGCAGGAGATCGAGCTGGTGCTCGGGATCGCGATGATATTCGGGCACGAACTAGCCGACTCCGATGAGCGCGTCCTCGAAGCTCTGGTCGTCGTTGGCCTCACGAGCGGCGCGGTTAAGCTGCGCGAGGATGTGCTGATCGCAGGAGGGGAGCGCATCGCAATCGCCGCCTTCCGTCATCTCCCGAGCCTTCTCCTCACGCACGGCGGCAGCAGGATCCTGACTCGCATCCTTACCCGTATTGCCACGTCGGGTGTAGCGAAGGTCGCGGCGAGGGTGGTGCCGCTCGGAATCGGAGTCGCGGTTGGCGCGGGATTTGACTGGGTCACGGTCAGCGGGCTGGGCCGGGCCGCGATGAAGTACTACGGGCCTGGTGGTGCTGGCGCCAGGCCGCTGCTACTAGCTCCCAAAGATCCCACGCACGTCGAACTCGGCCGCTGACTCGATCTGGTCGAAGCCGCACTTGCGCGGCGGCTTGTCGGTTCGCCACCGCAAGAACCTGGTCGCATGGCGGAACCGCTCGCCGGCCTCGAGCTTGTCGTAAGCGCCCTCGCAGACCAGCTCCGGGCGCACGGCGACCCATTCGGTTTCCTTCCCGCGCGACCACCGGCTGACTCCTCCCGGCATGCGGCCTGGATTGGCCTTCCACTCCGATTCCGGTATCTCCGTGGTGAGTGGCTTCAGCTTGGCGATGAGCTCTTCGCGCTCGGCCGCGCTGAACGAAGAGGTATGTCCCACGTAGTGCATCGTTCCCTTCTTGTCATATAGACCGAGGAGCAGTGAGCCAAGGCTCGCTCCGTCATTCGACTTGCGCCAACCGATGACCACGCAGTCGGCCGTTCGCTGGTGCTTGATCTTCACCCACAGCCGCTTGCCCGGAACGTAGGCGCCATCCCATGACTTGGCGATGACTCCGTCAAGCCCCGCTCCTTCGAACCGTTCGAACCAGCCCTCGGCGGTTTTGTGGTCGCGGGTGTAGGGCGTCAAGAAGATCGGCTGCTTCACTCCTTTGAGCAGTCGCTCGAGTCGCTTCCGCCGCTCGCCCAGAGGCTCCTTGCGGAGGTCGGCGCCTCCTTCGGAGAGCACGTCGAAGGCGATGAACCAGGAAGGCGTGGCTTCGCTGAGCATCCTGACGCGCGAGTCGGCAGGGTGCACCCGCTGCTGCAGCGCTCCAAAATCGAGCCCGTTCTTCGCCACGACAACCACCTCGCCATCCAGCACCACCTGCTGCTCGCGAAGTCCGCGGATAGCCGGCACGAGCTCGGGAAAGTAGCGAGTCATCGACCGGCCGCCTCGGCTGATCAGCGCGACCTCGTCGCCGTCCCGGAAGACCAGGGTGCGGAAGCCGTCCCACTTGGGCTCGTACTCCCAGCTGTCGCCCTTCGGTATGCCGGCGGCCGGCGAGCACAGCATCGGCTCCATATCGATCGGTATGGGCAGCTTCAAGGCCGCTTATCCCCAGAATGTCTATATCTTGTGGACATCACGCCGCCGTGCTACTATATCGTCGGCCGATAAACCGGCCCATTACCTAGACTCCACGCCCCCACCCCAGCCTTGGGAAGCTCGCGCAAGCGGGCTTCCCGCTTTTATGGGTGGAACCGCTTGAGCACGTCGCCCACGGTCATTGAGCCGTAATCCTTCGCCAGCACTGCCATTGCGGTCTGCCAGACCAGTCGCGCGGGAGCAGGTCCCTTGTCCACGAGGTCGGAGAGCTTCAGCGCGTCGTAGAGCTGGATGTTGGGCACTTCGCGCAGCCGGTCGGCGAGCCACTTTCCCCACTGCGCGATGTTGCCGTCGGAAGGTGACACGGGAGCCGCGGCCCCCCCTGGCTTCGTCTGAGTCACCGCGGACCACGGCGCTGCCGCACCGGCAGGCTTCGCTGCCGCGGGTGGAGTTGTGGCGCCATGCACAGCACCGGAAGCAGTGAGCTTGGAAGCCACCGCGCTCGCTTTGGCGTCTGCCGCCGTAGCAGCCGCCATGGCAGCCGCGGCCGCCTTGTGAGCGCCTTCGGCGGCCTTGGCCTCCTCCGCCTTTGCCCTCTCCGCCGCCTCGGCCCTTGCCGCCTTGAGCGTGGCGAGCCCTTCGCCGGCGATCTGGCTGATCCGGTCCGCGGCGCTCCCGACGTCGCTGCCGCCATCGCCATCTCCGGTGCGCAGGCGCTCGCCAAAACCTCGCCCTAGCGCGCCGCCGATCAGGTTCGGCACGTCAAGGCCAGTCAGGCCCTTGATGGCGGTGGTCGATTCGATCATTGCGCGGGTGGCGTTCTTGACGAGGTCCGAAGCGCCGTCCGCGCTCATCACCGTCAGGGAGTTGATGTGGCCCATCGGCTCGGCCGCCGCACGCACGATGTCCGGCAGCGCGGCGAGGACCGTCTGGATGATGGCCGCCTCATTGAACTGCTTGTAGGCGTCGGCGCGCATGGCAAGGGCCTTGGCCTCCGCCTCACCTTTGGTCAGCACGATCGCTGCCTCTGCCCCACCTTCGAGCCGCGTCGTTTCAGCGTCAGCCTCTGCGCTCGCAATGCGCGCTCGCTTATCGCCCTCCGCGCGGGCGATCACGGCCTGGGCTTCCGCCGCCGCCGGCTTGACGGTCGTGGACAGCAGCTCCTTCTCTTTCCGATCCGCCTCGAGCTGCGCGAGCTCCGTCTGCTT
>JALYSJ010000149.1 GCA_030854855.1 Candidatus Dormiibacterota bacterium | reverse complement strand
GCGATCTCGACGTTGCTCTTCAAGCAGAACGCGTACCGAAACGTGATCTGTCTCGGCCTCGTCGTCGACCCGAAGGGAAAGAAAGCGTCGAAGTCACGCGGCAACGTGCTCGACCCGAACTATCTATTCGACACCTTCGGCTCGGACGCCCTGAGGTGGTACTTCTACACCTCCACCCAGGTGGGCGAGAGCTACCGCACCAGCGCGGACAGCCTGCGAGAAACCGTCCAGCAGTTCTTCATCCCGCTGTGGAACTGCTACTCGTTCTTCGTCACGTACGCCCGGCTGGACGGCTTTGACCCTTCGCAGCCCGCGGTGCCGGCGGGTGAGAGGCACGTGCTCGACCAGTGGCTCCTGTCGAGGTTGAGCGGTCTCGTCGCTGCCGTCTCAGTTGGCCTGGATAACTACGACGCCAACGAGCCGGCCCGCCGGATCCACAAATTCGTGGACGAGCTTTCCAACTGGTACATCCGGCGATCGCGCCGCCGGTTCTGGAAGTCGCAGTCCGATCGCGACAAGCTGTCCGCATACCAGACCCTGTACGAGACGCTGCGCACCGTCAGCCAGCTGATGGCCCCGTTCGCACCGTTTACGTCGGATGCGATCTACCGCAACCTGTCGAGCGGCGAGTCGGTGCACCTCAGCGATTTTCCGGACCAGCTGCCTTACAACGACAACAGGGTGGAGAGCGACATGGCACGGGCGCGGCAAGCGGTCGAGGCCGGCCTGTCGGCGCGTGATGCCGCGCGGCTGAAAGTCCGCCAGCCGCTGGCGTCGATCGCCCTGCCGGGTGATCCGCTGCCCGAGGACGTCGCCCAGATCGTGCGTGACGAGCTCAACGTCAAGGCTCTGGTCTTCGGGGCGCCCGAGGTGAAGCTGAACACCGAGATCACCGAAGATCTGCGGCTCGAGGGCCTGGCCCGCGAGGTGGTCCGTGCGATCCAGGACCGCCGGAAGAAGTCCGGTCTGAACGTCGAGGACCGCATCGACACGCGGTATGAGGCTGATGGCATGCTTGTGCGCGCGATGGAGCGCCACGCCGATTACATAAAGAACGAAACGCTCTCGGTCACCCTCGAACAGGGGCGCGCCGACGATTTCAACGGCGAGCAGATGATGCTCGAAGGAGAGCAGATCTGGATCGGCCTCAAGAAAAACTGAGCACCGGCCGGATCACCTTCGCCGTCGTCGCGATCGTGGTGTTCGTTCTGGACCGGGTGACCAAGAGCCTCGTCGCAGCCCGGGTCCCGTACGGGACCGAGGTGCCGCTCGTCGGCCATCTGGTGGGGATCGCGAACGTGCACAACTCGGGAGCCGCATTCGGGCTGGTGCCCGCGGGCGCTGCATTCTTCTTGGTCGCTGCCATCCTGGTTTCCATCGGGCTTGTTATCTACGTCGCGCGCAGCCCGAGCGATCTGTGGACCGACGTCGCCCTCGGCCTGATCATGGGCGGCACGGTCGGGAACGGGGCCGACCGAATCATGTTCGGGACGGTTACCGACTTCATTAACTTCCACTTCTTTCCGGTCTTCAACGTCGCTGACTCGGCGATCACCATCGGCGTGGTCGGGCTGGTCGCCGGGTACCTGAAACGCAAGCCCACCGCCTGATCGCGCCGGCCGCGGCCACGCGGCTGGATCGCTTTCTCGCCGAGCAAGCTGTCGACCTCAGCCGCTCGGCTGCCGCGCGTCTCATTAAGAGCCACATGGTGCGAGTCAACGGCCGGCCGGCCGACCCCGCGGACCGCGTGGCCGCCGGTGACGTCGTGGAGTACGAGATCCCAGAGGCCTATGTCGGCGACGCCACCGCCGAGGCCATCCCGCTCGAAGTGCTGTACGAGGACGAGGACTTCGCAGTCATCAACAAGCCCGCCGGGATGGTCGTGCATCCCTCTCCCGGCCACCACACCGGAACCCTCGTCCACGCGTTGCTCGGCCGCGGCGGGAGTTGGTCTGTGGCGGGCGGCTCGCTGCGACCCGGCATCGTCCACCGTCTCGACAAAGGCACGTCCGGCCTTATCGTCGTCGCGCGCAACGACGTGAGCCATCGATCGCTGGCGGCCCAGCTCAAGGACCGCTCCCTTAGCCGCACCTACCTCGCGATCGTGAAAGGTCGCGTGAAAGATGACGCGGGAGAGCTCGAGGGCCCGATCGGGCGCGATCCGAACGAGCGGAAGCGCATGGCGGTGGTCAGCGGCGGGCGGTTCGCGCTCACGCGCTACGAGGTGGTCGAACGGCGCGGCGGCCATACTCTGCTGCGCTGTGACCTCGAAACCGGACGGACGCACCAGATCCGCGTGCACCTCGCCGCGTTGAAGCACCCGGTGGCCGGCGACGCCGAGTACGGAGGGGCGGAGACTGGCCTTTCGCGCCCGATGCTCCACGCATGGCGGCTGCGCCTGCTGCACCCGCGCACCCGCACCGAGATGAGCTTTGAAGCGGCAGCCCCCGCGGATTTCGAGGAGTTCTGGTCTTCTCTCGGTGGGGGTAAGGGTTGAGTACGGGATGCTGATCGTCCTCTCCGGCCCGTCCGGGGTGGGCAAGGACACGCTGATTCGACGGTTGCTCGAGCTCGATCGCAACCTGCGCTACTCGGTGTCCTGCACCACACGCCCTCCGCGGCCGGGCGAGATCGACGGCGTCAACTACACCTTTGTCAGCCGTGAGCGCTTCCAGCAGCTGATCGAGGAGGGAGCCTTCCTCGAGTACGCGGAGTACGACGGGCATATGTACGGGACGCTGAAGGAGCGGGTCGAGCGGGCGCTTGCCGAAGGACACGACATCGTGTTGAAGATTGACGTCAAGGGTGCGGAGCAGGTTCGCGAGAAGGTGCCCGACGCAGTCTTCATATTCGTCGCACCGCCCTCCCTGAAAGAGCTCGAGCGACGCCAGGAGCAGCGCAACAGCGAATCCTCCGGGGAAATGGCCGCGCGCCGGAAGATCGCCGAGCTCGAGATGACGTTCGCCTCCAAATACGACCACGTGATCGTCAACGACAACCTCGAGCGCGCGGTGGCCGAGGTCCTGGCCGTCATCCGCGACGCGCGCGAGCGCCAGCCGCACACTTAGTCCCATGCCGCTGGACCAGACTCCCGTCCCGGACGAGCTGCGAGGCCTCCGTCTCGCGCTGCTCGTTTCCGGCGGCATCGCCGCCTACAAGGTGGTCGACCTTGCCTCCGCGCTCACGCAGGCGGGGTGCGAGGTTCGCGTGGCGATGACCCCTTCGGCGACACGGTTCGTTGGTGCCCCTTCCTTCCAGGGTGTGACGGGCAACCAGGTGCTGACTGGGCTGTGGTCGGGGGACGGGTCGCCGGAACCGCACGTGGGGCTTGGTGACTGGGCGCAGCTGATCCTGCTCGCGCCGGCGACGGCGAACATCATCGGGCGCCTCGCGAGCGGCCGCTCCGACGACATCGTGACCGCCACTGTGGTCGCGGCGCGATGTCCAGTGGTGGTCGCGCCGGCGATGAACGACGCCATGTGGTCGAAGCCGGCGGTGCAGGACAACGTCGACCTCCTGCGCCGCCGCGCAGTCATCGTTGTCGAGCCCGAGACCGGTCATCTTGCAAGCGGCCATGTGGGCACCGGCCGGCTGGCCGATGCAAATAAGCTGCTGAAGGCGATGGCGGAGGCCGTCCGGTCCCGCTACGACCTGGCCGGGCGCCGCGTTGTTGTGAGCGCGGGAGGAACGCGTGAGCCGATCGATCCCGTGCGATTTATCAGCAACTACTCGAGCGGCAAGATGGGATTTGCCATCGCCGCCGCGGCTGCCGACCGCGGCGCGCACGTGACGCTCGTCAGTGCCGCCAGCCACCCCGCGCATCACGGCGTCCAGGTCAGGGAGGTCGGGACCGCGGACGAGATGCTGGCTGAGCTGAGGGCGGCGATCAAAGGTGCGGACCTGCTGGTGATGGCCGCGGCGGTCGCGGATTTTCGCCCGGCCAGGCTCGCGGAGGAGAAGATTCGCCGCGAGGACACATCGAAGATGACGCTCGAGCTGGAGGCGATCCCCGACCTGGTCGCGACCCTAGGCGCCGAGAAAGAGTCGGCGGGCGTCTTCCGAGTTGGATTCGCGGCGGAGGATTCGGATTTGTCCACGAAGGCCGTGGACAAGATGAAGCGCAAGGGCCTTCACGCCATCGTTGCCAATGACATCACCCGGAAGGACACGGGCTTTGGCAGCGACCACAACGCGGGGATCGTGTTCTTTGCCGACGGCTCACGGCACGAGCTGGCAAAGATGACCAAGCGCGAGATGGCGGATCACATCCTGGACCTGGTGGTCCCTCGTTTGAACAAGCGCTAGCGCGTTTGTTGTACGCCGAGGTGGCGGTAGAGGCGGCGCGCGGTTCAGGCCGCGAGACGTTTACGTACGCCGTGCCCGAGGGAGTGGACGTGGTGCCTGGGCACCGCGTCACCGTGCCCTTCGGCCGGCGCGCCACCTACGGCTTTGTCGTCTCACTCACGACCCAAGACCCAGGCGTCGAAGTCAAAACGATCGCAACGGCGGGCAGCGAACCGCTCCTATTGCCACACCAGGTCGCGCTGGCGCGGCTGGTGGCGGATCACTACTGGCTGCCGCTCATCGAGTGCCTGCGCGCCATGCTCCCTCCCCGTGTTAGGGCGACCGGGACGAGCGGATCGCAGGTCTCGACCAGGCAGCGGCGGCACAGCCGGCTGGTCGAGCTGGCGACGGCTCCGGCGTCGCCCTCCGAGCCCCCAGTTCTGACGAGCGAGCAGCAGGCGGCGCTGGAAGTGATCGGCGCCAACCAGGTCACGTTGCTGCACGGGGTCATCGCCAGCGGGAAGACGGAGGTGTACCTCACCGCGGCGGAGCGAGCCATCGCCGAAGGGCTGCGTGTGCTCCTCCTGGTCCCTGACATCTCGCTCACGCCGCAGCTGGTCCAGCGCGTGCGGGCCCGCTTGAACGCGCCGATCGCCGTCCTTCACAGCCAGCTCACTGAGCTCGAGCGCGCCCAGCAGTGGTGGCGCACGCGGCGAGGCGAGGCGCAGGTGGTTCTAGGCAGCCGCTCGGCGGTCTTCGCCCCGATTCCGCGCCTCGGCCTCATCTGCCTGGATGAGGAGGGCTCGGCCGCCTATAAGCAGGACCGGACGCCGCGCTATGAGGCGGGATGGGTCGCACGCCGGCTGGCCGAGGTGAGCGGTGCCCGGCTCGTGGCCGGCTCGGCTACTCCGAGTGTCGTCACCTATCACGAAGCCGCTCAAGGGCAGCTTGCGCTGGCGAAGATGAGGCAGCGCGTGCGCGGCCGCGACGCCGAGGTGGAGCTCGTCGACATGAGAGACGAGGTGGCGGCCGGCAACCGGCAGCCGCTGTCGAAAAAGCTCGTCGACGTGATCACCAAGACGCTCGAGAACGAGGAGCAGGTGATCCTCTACTTGAACCGCCGAGGGATGGTGACGTTCGTGCTGTGCCGCGATTGCGGCAAATCCGTGCAGTGTCTCGGGTGTTCGGTGGCGTTGGTTCAGCACGCTGAAATCGACGGCCTCGTCTGTCATTACTGCGGCTACTCGCGAGCGATGCCGGTGGTGTGCGACCACTGCGGCAGCAGGAACATTCGCGGAATGGGGATGGGCACGCAGCGGCTCGAGACGATGGTGAAGAAGCTGTGGCCGCGAGCGCGAGTGCTACGGCTCGACAGCGACGCCGCGCGTGGACCAGATTCCTATTTCGAGATCTGGGAGACGTTCAGCGAGCGGCGCGCCGACATCCTGGTCGGTACGCAGCTCGTGACGCGCGGCCTCGACCTGCCCGCGGTCACTTGCGTCGGCGTCGTCGACGCCGACCTACCACTCCACTTCCCGGACTATCGATCGGCGGAGAACACCTTCGCGCTGGTCGTGCAGGCCGCGGGCCGGGCGGGGCGCGACGGGAGATCGTCGCGGGTCGTGGTCCAGACCAGCAACCCCGAGCACTACAGCCTTAGGTGTGCGGCCGTCGGCGACTACGAGGGCTTCTATGAGGCCGACATTCCGGCGCGCAAAGCTTTCTCGTTTCCTCCCTTCGCCGACCTTGCGGTCATCACGCGGACCGACGCTGACGACGCCCGGGCGGCAGCCGCGGCGCGGGAGGCGGCGGAAAAACTCGCGTCGGGACTCCTCGGCGAGGGCACCGAAGGAATCAGGGTGATGGGCCCGTCGCCTGCGTTCATCCACCGGCTGCGGGGTGAGTATCGGTGGCAGGTGACATTGAAAGGAGATGGGCTGGAGCGGGCTCGTCACCTGGCACCTCGGGGCAAGGGCTGGAGTTACGACGTCGATCCAACGACCTAGTTTCCCGGACTTATTCAGCGTTAAGGCGATTGGGTGCCAGCAGGCCGCGGGTAAAATCGAAAACGTGGGAGTCAGACCAATCCTCACTTTCGACCATCCTAGCCTGCGCGAAAAGGCCAAAAAAGTCGCGCGCGTGGACATGTCCATCCAGAGGCTGATCGACGACCTCGCCGAGACCATGCTCGACGCCCCCGGCGCGGGCCTGGCGGCAAACCAGATCGGGGTACTGCTTCGGGTGTGCGTCGTGAAGGGCGACGACAACCAGATCTGGGGCCTCGTCAACCCTGAGATCGTCAAGAGCGACGGGGTGCAGGTAGGCTACGAGGGCTGCCTGAGCTATCCAGGTTGGGTCGGTGAGGTCGCTCGTCACGAGACGGTCGTGGTCAAGGGCCGCAACCGGCGCGGCAAAGAGGTGCGCATCAAGTCCACCGGGTTCACGGCGCGCGCTTTCCAGCACGAGCTCGACCACCTCGACGGCGTGCTCTTCGTCGACCGCCTGACCAGCCTCGATACGCTGCGTCGCGTGGAAGACCTGCCCGAGCAAGAGGAGAAGGAAAAGGAAGAAAAGGAAGAGGGCGTCGCGGTGAGGCCGGAGCCGGCGCTTTCCTGAAGATCGTCTTTGTCGGCACGGCCGATTTCGCCGTGCCCTCCATGCGGGCGCTCCACGCTGCCGGACACAAGATCCAGCTCGTGATCACGCAGCCGGACAAGCCGGGAAATCGCATGAAGGTGACGCCGCCGCCCGTGAAGGTGGCCGCCCAGGAGCTTGGGTTGACGGTCCACCAGCCGGGCCGGATTCGCAACCCGGAGGCCGTCGAAAGGTTGAATCGGCTATCGCCAGACCTGCTGGTGGTAGTCGCCTACGGGCAGATCATCCCGCCGTCGTTGCTGTCGATCCCGAAACTTGGAGCGGTGAACGTGCATGCGTCGTTGCTACCCCTTCACCGCGGTGCGGCGCCGGTGGCTCACGCCATCCTCGCCGGTGATCGCGAGACCGGTGTCACCATCATGCGGATGGATGAGCAGCTCGACCACGGTCCGATCCTTGCCATGCGCAAGACGGTCATCGCCGAGGGCGAGGACGCCGCGGCATTGACCTCCCGGCTCTCGGTGATCGGCGCCGAGCTGCTGGTTGCAACCATCGCCCGCATCGAGAAGATCAAAGCCGTCGAGCAGGATCACAGCCGCGCGACCCTTGCCCCTCGATTGCGCCGCGAGGATGGCGAGCTGGAGTGGAGCATCGGTCCCGCTGAGATCGACAGGCGTGTCCGCGCCCTGCAGCCCTGGCCTGGAGTCACCCTGCCGACGTATCGCGGACGGGTCAAGGTGTTGAAAGGGCACGTGGAGAGCGATCGCTACGTGCCCGAAATCGTCCAGCTGCCGGGGAAGCGACCCGCGCCGGCAAGGCAGGTGCTGTCGGATGCCTGACAAGGACGGGGATCGCGAGCGGGACATCGCCGTCAACCGCCGCGCCTATCACGACTACTTCATCGACGAGAAGCTGGAGGCCGGGATCATGCTGACCGGTCCCGAGGTCAAGTCGGTGCGCAACGGCCGTACCAACTTGCGGGACGGGTTCGTGCGCATCAATGGCAATGAGGCGTGGCTGGAGAACGTGCACATCTCGCCGTACGAGCAGGCAAATCTCATGAACGTGGAGCCGCTCCGTCCACGCAAGCTGCTCATGCACCGAAAGGAGATCGCAAGCCTGATCGGGAAGGTCCGGCAGAAGGGCTACACGCTGATCCCGCTGCGCGTGTACTTCAAGCGCAACCACGCGAAGGTAGAGGTGGGCCTGGCGCGGGGCAAGCGCGAGTACGACAAGCGGGAGGCGATTGCCGAGCGGGATGCGAAGCGCGAGATTGCCCGCGTGATGCGACGGGGCTGATTACGGCTCGGTCGAAAACCGCCAGTTGAACATCAGCGGCTGACTCTCGACATCCCCACCCGCCTTGCGATACGTGGCCGCCGCCGCGGCGTTGTCATCGTCCGCGAGGACCCACATTCCGTAGCAACCCTGCTCGCGGGCAAGGTCCCAGAGCCCTTTCACCAAAGCGGTGCCGATGCCGTGGTGTCGATGACCGGGTTCCACAGAGAGCTCGTATAGGAACATCTCGGTTCCCTTGTCGGGGTGCGTCACCTCCACGCCGGAGACGAATCCGACCGGAACGCCATGCGAGTAGGCGATGAGCAGATGGTGACTTGGGTCGGCCAAGAACTTTGTCAGCGCCTCCGGCTGCGGCGGGCTGTCGAAAAGCTCCCCAGCCTCGAGCACGCGCTGCTCATCGCCGGGTCCCATCCCTTTGATGTCAAGGGAATGTCGCGGGTTAGGCGGCCAGGTTGATTCCAATCGCTCGCAACCTTTTGTTCAGAGAGTCAAACGCAAACTGCAAAATCTCGCTCTCCGTGTGACCGAATTCCGTGATGTATCGAGGATCAGGCGGATCCAGGGTGCCGGCCACCAGAGGAAGGCATTCGACCAGAGTCTTCTGGATCAGCGGCGCGAAGCGCTCCGGATTTTCGCGGACAGCCTCCTGCAACACCTTGATACCGAAGCTCACATGCCGGGACTCGTCGCGCGCGACCGCGGTGAACCCGCGATAGAAGCCGCGGTCGGTCGTCCCGTGCTCACGCATCGCGTCGAGCTCGAAGCGCTGACCGGTAAGTGCGATGGTGGCCTCGATGATGATGTGGTAGATCGTGATGCCCTCGATGAACGCGTCGAAGTCCTTCGGGTTGCTCGCGAGGCGCTGAGCGGTGGCGGGGAGGAGGTCATAGAAGAGGGTGTTGTAGCCCTCGTTGGTGTCGGGTCGGATCTCGGTCAGCAGCTCGCCCAGGCTTCTGGCGTCGGTGCCGACCACCTCATGCCACCAGCGCTGGAAGAATACGGTGTGCCGGGCCTCGTCGACCATCTGGGTGGAGAGGAAGATCTCGATCTCCGGCGTTGGCGCGGCCCAGACGAACGGCGCCAGCGTCGCGGTGACGCGCTCCTCACCGTTGAAGAACAGCCTGTGCGACCAGAGCGTCGACTTCTTCTCGAGGTCGCTTGATTTCAGCCAGTCTTCGCGGTCGAGAGTGAAGTCCAGGTCGCCCACCGACCACTGCTGCGACTCCCAACGCCGGTACAGGTCCATATAGCTCGGCATGTTCTCGATGCCCCGGTCGATGAAGGAGAGGACGTCGTCGATACGGATGTCGCCGAGCTCCTTGAGATTTGCCCGCGCGATCTTCTCCATGTCGGGGTCGAGCTGCTCACGCTTCTGGGTGACCGCCATCTCGTGCCGCACATTAGACCAGAGCGCAGGGTGTGGGATGTGGGCCTCCGGGGTAGAATCAGTCGGCAACCAGGTTCAGCTTCGTGGGGGTGTCTAGCTTCGACGGAGCAGTTGAGCTTCGGGATTGCGAGCCGAGGGCGCGAGCGTCACAGCGCAGCGTTTACAAACGCCAAAAACACACGCACTTTCGCCCTCGCTGCGTAAGCAGTAGAGACGTAAGTCCCGGGACTTAGATCCCGGGTGCTGCCCCCGGTCAGTCCGGCGGACTGGGGAGCGGTATCACATAGACCGGATTGCTGCTCCAGGGGCGCCGCGGCCCTGAGGTAGGACCTCTCCCGTGGCTGGCCGAAGCGGATCCTGTCAGGAGGAGCCGCCAAGCGAGAACCAAAATCCTGGACACGCTCGTAGAGATCTCGGGGGATGCTGCTTCGGACACGAGTGCAATTCTCGTCACCTCCACCAAGCCGAGCCTGGTCAGGCGGTCGCGGCCTGGATCGATCCCTGGTGCTGTTTCATGTGGCCGATCAGCACGTTCTCCACACGCTGAGCGGCAGACATCGGGCCGACGGGCGTTTCCCGCTGGACATCGAGCTGGTTGTCAGGAATCGCGCGCACTGCATCGGCGATGCGAACCCTGCTCGCCCGCAGGAGGCGCAACACCTCGCCCTTTGCCACATCGGCGTGCTCCCTCGCGTGTTCGGAGTTGATGACCCGCATGTTGACCGGCGACAGCGGCCCGCCTGCGAGCATCGTCTGGATCCGCTGCATGATCCAGTCCCCGTTCGTGGCGACATGGTGGGCGATGACGCCTACCGGCCGGCCTTCATCCTCTTCGTCGATGCGCCGCGGGAAGTTCTTGCCGTGTAGGTGCCACTGCTCAACAGTCAGTGACTCGATTAGACCGATGAACTCGTCGTGCGCCGCTTCGAACTGCTCCGCAAACTGAGCCGAGCGAGGGTTGCTCATTCCCGTCCGACTATAGGCCAACGGAATGGGAGTGGCGCTTCAAAGTGTTACAGCAGACATGAGCAACAGCTACGAAGATTTCAACACCAACCTTATCAAGGACATGCGGGCAAACCGCGGCAAGCCAACGTCCGGTCCATTCAAGGGCCGCGATGTATTGATTCTCATCACCAAGGGTGCCAAATCCGGCGAGACGCGGGAGAACCCTCTCGTGTACACGCGCGACGGCGAGAACCTCGTGATCGTGGCATCCAAGGGCGGGTCGCCGACGCACCCCTCCTGGTACCACAACCTCGTCAAGCATCCGGAGGTGACAGTGGAGGCCGACGGGGAGAAGTACAAAGCGCACGCGCACGTCCCGCAGGGCGAAGAGTACGAGCGCCTGTACACCCAGCACGCAGACATCAACCCGACGTTCTACGACTACCGGGAGAAGACCTCGCGTCAGATCCCAGTGATCGTCCTGGAGCGCGTTAAGTCCTAGTAAAGACATCGAGCAAACTGGCCCGATTGCGTCAGTAGGCGAACAAGAGTAGCTCGCACAAAACTTCGCATAAACCTGTTTCGGCAGTCCTGGGACCACTAATATTTCGTCCTGCGCACCTGCGGCAAAGACACGTCGCGAAGTGTTGTTGGGGGCTCTTTTTTGCAACGGAGGGGGATGTTAGTGGGATTCGAGACAGGTCTTCGCCGCGTCAGCCGCGTGTTCGCCATCTTTCTTCTCGTCACTCTGGCCGTCTGGGTAACAGGGGTGTCCTCGGCGCTGGCGAAAAGCC
>JALYSJ010000148.1 GCA_030854855.1 Candidatus Dormiibacterota bacterium | reverse complement strand
GCATCTGGCGAAAGACCTCGACGGCATCGTCGACGCGGCTCGTGGGTGCGGCGGTCTGGCGATCGGTTCGCGCTACGTGAGTGGAGGCGAGATCGAGGGCTGGCCTCCTCACCGCTGGCTTCTGTCTTGGACCGCGAACATCTACTGCCGGCTGCTGCTTGGACTCTCCACGCGTGACTGCACTTCCGGCTTTCGGTGCTATACCCGAGAGCTGCTGCAGCAGATCGGGCTGGACGATGTGGTGTCACAGGGATATTCGTTCCAGATCGAGATGGTGCACAGGGCAAAGCGCCTCGGCTTCCCAATCGTCGAGGTGCCTATCCGTTTCGAGGACCGCGTGGCGGGGGCGTCGAAGGTGTCGCGCGGCGAGGTGCGGCGGGCGCTCTGGACCGTTCTGCGCCTGAGCCTCGCCCGCAAATGAAAGAAGCTGTGCTGACCCGGACGGGTGCCAACTCCCTCCCCCGTCAGGGGGAGGGCAGGGTGGGGGAGGGAATGAGCCGGCAATCACGCTGGGAGCACTGGCGCATCCCCCTGATCACCGGCCTCGCCCTTGCCGCCGTCACCGCCGTCCCATACCTCTACGCGTACGCCGTCCAGCCGCCCGGCCACGTCTTCATGGGCTTCTTCTATCTCGGGGACGACGCCAACACCTACCTCGCCAAGATGCGCCAGGGGTGGGAGGGAGGATGGGCGTGGCAGAACCGCTACACGACGGAGACGAGCCCTGTCGCGTACCTGTTCATGTTCTGGATTCTGCTTGGGCACATCGGGGCGATCCTGCACCTGCCCCTGCTCGTCGTCTTCCATCTCGCCCGGGTGGCAGGGGCGTTCGCCCTGATGGCGGCGGTGTGGCTGATGATCTGCCACTTCCTCGAAGACCGGTCCGCCAGGCGGTTTGCGTTCTTCTTCTGCGCCTTTGGCCTCGGTCTTGGCTACGTGATCCAGGCGCTGGGTCACCCGGTCATCTTCGGCAACCAGACGGACACGCTCGACTGGCGGATGCCGGAGCTGACCGCGTTCTACTCGGTGCTCGCGCTGCCCCACTTCGCGTGGTCGGGAGTCTTTGCCGCCGCCGGCATCGCCCTCACGTTCATGGCGATCCAGCGTGGCAGTCTCGTCCTCGGAGCTCTCGCCGGCCTCGCCTGGCTCGGCCAGGCGTCGATCCATCCGCAGATGCCGATCCTCATGGGCGGCGCCACCGCCGTCGCCCTCATCCTCCGCCCAGCCCCGCCGCGTGGCTGGGTCGCCGCAGCGGTCGCCTTCGCCATTCCCGCGCCCTACATCCTCTATTCGTATCTCGCCTTCGTGGGTAATCCCGAGGTCCAGCGCTGGACGTACCACTCCAAGAACGCGCTTCCGCCGGAGACCGTCAGCCTGGTGTTCGCGATCGCGCCACAGCTCCTGCTCGCGCTGGCCGGCCTGCCGGCTGTACTGCGCCGGCGCAGCCGCGAAGACCTGTTCCTGGTCGCCTGGCTGGTCCTGCTCGCCGTCATCCTTTATGTACCTAACCCGGCGGGTGACCTGCGGAGGCGATTCCTCGACGGTCTCTACCTTCCGCTGGTGATCCTTGGCGCGCGTGGGATGTACGAGACGATCCTGCCTCGCCTTCGCAGTATCCGAGCCCGCACTTTGATTCCGTTCGCGTACGTGAGCTTCTCGACGATCGGCAGCGCGTTCCTGGTTTTGGCTCCGCTCGCGGTCGCCGCCCAGCCTCAGTACACCGCCACCACTGCCGTCTATGACGGGCTCAACTGGCTGGGGAATGAACCTGCCGGCCGTGTGCTGGCGATGCCTGGCATAGGCCTATACATTCCCGCCTACAGTGGAGACTCGGTTTACGTCGGCCACTACGACGAAACCTTCGATTACCTCACCAAGACTCAAACCGCTCTGGCGGTGCTGACCGGAAAATCCGACATCCAGCAATTCATCCTGGACAACCACATCCGCTATGTGGTCTGGACCTCGGACCTGCCGTCTCCTCCGCCGCCGGCGCTGGGTGCGCCTTCCTTCGACACGCCGAACTTCAAGGTCTGGCGGCTTTACTAACTCCGGACGTAGATAACCGCCACGGAGTCCTCGTACACGAGCTTCCATTCCGGCTGGGTTGCGAGCACATTGGCCAGCGCCTCGCCGCGGTTATAGACGACGTAGTCGATCCTGTACTGATCGAGCCTCTGCTTCCACGAGGGCCGCAGGGTCTGCACATCCTCGTACTCGTTCAGCAGCGGATCGCCCATGAGCGCCGCCTCGCCGAAGATGAACACCTTGCGGTTGGGTTGCGGGTAAAAGCGATACGCGAAGTACCCTCCCCACCCGTACTGGTTGTACATCCGCGTCCCCACCTCAGGGTGCGCGTCGAGCCAGTCGGCGGCGGCGACCGGATAGTCAGCCATCGCCACGCTGCGCTGCTTGGCCGGATTGATGGTGTCGTAGATGCGCAGCGTGGTCGCGAGCGCGATGACCGCGAGAACAAGAGCCGTGACCACGGCGAAGACCTTCCGCGGCGGCACTTCGAACTTCCAGCCGCGCGCCGCTGAGATTTCCTTCCAGTAGTTGGAGTAGGAGTTGATCATCACCGGCGTCGCGACCGCCACGAAAAGCACCACGTTTCGGACCGACTGCAGCGCGAGCCCGAGCGCGACCAGCGTGAGCAAAAACTCGTAGAGCGGCGGGCGCCTCAGCGCGAACCCGATGATGACCAGGAAGACCATCGCCTCGAACGGCCGCAGGTAGACCTGGTGGAAGTCCGGTGAGAACCACTCGACGATCAGCTTCTGCTGGGCGACGCTCCCCTGAGTCTGGAACGGATATGGGTAAAGGCTCAACCCGTGCGGGGTCGCCGCCACCGCGACGACCGACAAGACCGTGATGATGGCGAGGAACCTGACGTGGGCGCGGTGAGCGGGATTGGACCGATCCCAGGCCCATCCGATGAGCTCGGCGGCGAGGGCGACCCCAAGCCACACGAACCCGATCACCCAACCTCCATGCAGGTTGGCCCACAGGACCATGACTAGCGGGAAATACCTCAATGCCCGGCTCCGGCCGCTCAGATAACCGTGCAGCCAGTACAGCTCGACGCAGGTCAGAAAGAACGTGATCATCTGTGCCCGCGGCCCCCAGATCGGCGAACCGGCGACCGCGCCGATCGCGAGACCCACGGCGACGATCACCCACGGCTGCCGCCGGACCTGCTGGTAGAGGATCCAGAAGGCGGCCCACGTGAGAAGGCCGAACGCGAGGCTTACCCCCACCACGCCGGTCGCGCCATAAACGAGCCACATCAAGATCTCGGTCAGGTACTCGTGGTCGGTCCAGACGCGGTTGGGAACAGTGAAGGTGAAGATGTCGGTCGACGGCAGACGCCAGTTGTCCACCATCCACCGGCCTATGCGCATGTGCCACCAGAAGTCAGGGTCCTGTTCGCTGGCAGTGAACAGCGAAAGGATCACGACCATGACGCCACCCAGGAGCAGCGTCCTGGCGCTGAGCCGCTCGGTCAGCCGCAATCCACTCAGCTGCGGGCCTTGAAAGGGTTGGGGATGTAGCGCGGCACGCGCAGCGCGTAATCCGGATAGTCGTTGGGAAAGGCGCGCGCGAGAACTCTCTCTTCCCACCGGATGCGAAGAAGCTCGCAGCCTATGAAGTAAAGGATGGCCAGCGCGCCAGGCCACCCGGCGGTCGCGAGGTTCACCCCGACGGCGGCCACGATCTCACCCAGGTAGACGGGGTGGCGGCTCAACCGGTAAGGACCGCCCATGACGAGGCGGCGCGCCTCGGGCACTATCGAGAACGAGCGGCGGAGGTAGGCGAGGCCCCAGACGGAGTAGGCCAGGCCGGCCGTCGCCAGCACGTCGGCCACCACCACGAGCCCCTCGCGGTGCCCGCCACCAGGGAGGAACGGGGCGGCGAGGGCCGAGAAGGTGCCGGTGAAGGAGATGAAGATGACGGCCGCCCGATGATCCGTGCCGCGCCTCGGGAGGCGCGTGCTATACAGGACGACGAGCATGGTGAAGTACGCCAGCGCGAGGACCTGCTGCAGGACGAAGAAGTAGTCGGACGCCTTGTGCACCGAACCGAGCCCGTCCCAGGTGAAGAGGAGCTGCCGAGCGAGAAAGACGCTGAAGAACAGCGCGGGGAGCAGACGGCCGAAGACGAGGTCTCGCCAATACGGCCGCGCCCGCTTCTCGTTCACACCGTCTGCGACGCTGGAAGTGGCCATTCCCGGCGACATCTTATTGGCCAGGCCCGTGTCGGGCGTCCGGTTATCCCCGCGGGGGTGCCGAGTCGAGCGACCAGTACCGGCCGAGTTTGCGTTAGTTCATTGACCTCCCCGGCACCGCCCGAGTAGGATCACCGCCGCTGACGGCGAAACCCCGCAAGAAACGGAAGGTGGGGCCGTCAATCAAATCAGACGCCGCAGATTCGGAAAAAGGAGGTGAAATGCAGATGTTGAACCTATACATGAAGCTCCGCAGCCTTACGACCCGTCAGGAAGGCCAGGGAATGGTTGAGTACGCCCTGATCCTCGTCCTCGTCTCTATCGTGGTTATCGTCATCCTTCTTACGATGGGCAACCAGATCAAGAACGTGTTCTCGAACGTCGTAGCCGCTCTCGGCTAACGAGAACCAAACGTAGTAGCACCTTCAAAGAGAGAGCCCCGCGAAGGGGCTCTCCTCTTGACCAGAAACAACCACGAAGATGGGGACGATCGTGGTCCCCCTCGCTACAATGTCGGCACTCTAGCGAACTCATAACTCCGGAGGTGACTTACTCTTGGCCGTCGCACCAGCACCAGCACGAGGTCGTCCAGGCGGTGGGCGACTGTTCATCATCGTCGGCTTGCTCCTTGCCGTCCTCGCGGGCGGTGGCGTATTTCTCCTCGGCAACCTCGGCGGGGGTGGGGGTAGTGCAGCGACGAACACTGTGGTCTACGCCAAGCAGGCCATCCCTCTGCGTCACGCCATCACTGACTCCGACCTCGACACCCAGAAGGTGTCCGGTGCCTTCACGAACGTCAACAACACCTACGCAAGCAAGACCGATGTCCTCAACCTGATCGCTCAGATCCAGATCAGCAAGGGATCGATCATCACGTCAGACATGCTTGCGAAGGACTTCGGAGCGCTCACGGGCGGCGCAGTACCTGCATACCTGCCACTGGCCAGCGGCTACGTGGCCATGACCATCCCGACCGGTGAGCAGCAGGGAGTCGCCGGCCACATCACGCTCGGTGACTACATCACCGTTATCGCGTCCGCCAGCCTCACCGTCTTCTCGGTCGGCGGCACGCCGCAGACTGGGCCGCCCAAGGTCATCAGCAAGACCGTCTTCACCAACGTCCGGGTCATCGGCCTCGGGCCGGCCACGGCCAGCGTTCAGCCGGCCAGTGGGGCGACGAATGCAGGCGCATCGGGCCCTACGAGCGGCATCGTGTCCAGCCTCACCATCGTGCTGACCCAGTGTGACGCCGAGTTCTTCACATGGTTCCTCGGGAACACGACCCTGAGGTACACGCTCGAGTCGTTCAAGGACTACCTGGCGCAGCCGCCAAGTGCTCCGGACCCCACATGCGCGACGGTCAGTGCGGCCCAAGGAGTCAGCCAGAAAGCGGTGGAAACCAGGTATCACTTCACGAACTTGTGACATCCGGCAATAGCTGAGATGGGTCTTCTCGACAGAGTCAAGCAAAACCAGACGGTTCCCCCTGGGGCGGTTGGAACTTCCAACGGTCCCCCGGTGGGAACCGTCCCGGGTGCTCCTTCAACATACGCCGCCGCGACGGCAATTCCGGTCGCACAAACGGCACCCCCCGCGCCGGCGGCTCCGCCGCCCGCGGCCAGCTTGTCCCAGCGAGCGGCAGCCTCCGGCGCGGACCTGACCCCGGCGTTCACCGCGGCCAAGGTTCAGATTCATGCCCGCCTGATCGAGAAGTTCGCGGACCAGATCGACTCGAGCAACAAGCCTGGCGTTCGGGAAAAGATCCTCGAGCTCGCCGAGGAGTATTTCCGCTCCACGGCGATGACCATGACCAAAACCGACAAGGAGCGCCTAGTCGACTCAGTGCTCGACGACGTTCTGGGACTCGGTCCGCTGGAGGCGCTGCTGGCGGACAACTCAATCACTGAAATCATGGCCAATCACCCAAAGCAGATCTACGTCGAGAAGGCGGGCGAGCCGACGCTTTCGGCGGTGACGTTCGAGAGCGAGCGTCAGATGCGACAGGTCATCGACCGCATCGTCAGCCTGGTGGGCCGGCGCGTGGACGAGTCAACGCCGATCTGTGACGCGCGCCTGAAAGACGGCTCGCGTGTCAACGTGGTCATTCCGCCCATCGCGCTGAAAGGTCCCTGCCTCACGATCCGGAAGTTCACCAAGGAGAAGTGGGGCCCGGCCGACGTTGTCAACCGGTTCCGCTCGTCGAGTCCCGAGCTGATGGCGTTCCTCCGCTCTTGTGTGCGGGCGAGGTTCAACGTCCTCGTTTCGGGAGGCACCGGTTCCGGTAAGACCACGCTTCTCAACATCCTCTCGTCATTCATCCCGGAGACCGAACGGCTGATCACGTGCGAGGACGCGGCGGAGCTCCAGCTTCAGCAGCCGCACTGGATCCAGCTCGAGTCGCGTCCGCCGAACGTGGAAGGCAAAGGGGCAGTGCCCATACGTGAGCTCGTGAAGAGCTGTCTGCGTATGCGACCCGACCGCATCATCGTCGGTGAGTGTCGTGGTGGTGAGGCGTTGGACATGCTCCAGGCCATGAACACCGGTCACGATGGTTCGATGTCGACGATCCACGCAAACAACCCGCACGAAAGCCTGGTCCGCCTCGAGACGCTTGTGCTGCAGGCCGGACAGGACCTGCCTTCGCGGGCCATTCGCGAGACGATCGGGTCGGCAATCCACCTCATCGTCCAGCAGTCCCGCCTTCGCGGTGGTGTTCGCCGCATCGTCAGCGTGGCCGAGGTCACCGGCATCAAAGACGGCGACGTTCAATTCCAGGAGCTCTTCACTTTCAAGCAGCTCGGCGTCAGCGCCGAGGGTAAGGCCGTCGGGTATCACACCGCGACGGGCTTGCTGCCAATGCGAATGGAACACCTGAAGGCGGAAGGCGAGGAAGTGCCTGAAAGCCTTTTCAAGCCAACGCCAAAACCGTCGCCGGATAAGTTGTACTGAGGGTTTAGGAGGTCCAGATGCCGTCGATACCAATGATTTTCGGGCTCATCGCCTTTGGAGGCATCTTTCTGCTGTTCGTCGGCATCGCCACGATGCGGCGATCCGCAGGCGGCGCTGAGGATTTCCAGGCGCGACTTGCCGCTTACGGCGTCACGACGGCGGGCGCCGAAGCTGTGCCGCGTGCTCAAGGCTTTCGCGAATCGCTCAACAGGTTGTTTCAGCCGGCCGCGGACCGGGTCGGTCGCGGCAACGCAAAGAAGGGCAGACCGTCGGTGGCCGAGCAGCTGCAGCGAGCAGACCTGAAGCTGCGCACCTCCGAGTTCCTGATGATCCAGATGGGGAGCACCGCGCTGTTCGTGCTCATCGCGGTGATCAGATTTGGACTGCCGTTCCAAGGACTGATCCAGACGATCGTTGCTGGGATCATCGGATACCTGATCCCCGGCATGTACGTGAAATACAGGATCAACAAGCGCCTGAAGGCGTTCAACAATCAGCTGGGCGACACTCTGACGCTGCTGTCAAACGCCATCAAAGCGGGCTACTCGTTTGCGCAGGCCATCGACACAGTGGCCAAGAACGGCGTGCCGCCGATCGCTGACGAATTTGGCCGCGCCGTGCGCGAGATGAACCTCGGTGGCTCCCCTGACGAGTCGTTGCAGAACATCACCAGGCGCATTTCGAGCGCCGACTTCGATCTCGTCGCTACCGCCTACTCGATCCACCGCACAGTCGGTGGCAACCTCGCGGAGATCCTCGACAACATCGCGTACACCATCCGCGAGCGCGTCCGCATCAAGGGCGAGATCGCAACCCTGACCGCGCAGGCGCGCGCATCAGGAACCCTGATCACGTTCCTTCCCATCGTGCTCGCGGCGTTCATGTATTTCGTGACTCCGACCTACTTCCGGCCGATGTTCGAGAGCATCTATGGCTGGGCAATGATCGTGTTCGGCGCCTTTATGATCTTCATCGGCAATATGATCATCCGGCGCGTGGTCGCGATCGAGGTATAGACCGATGAGCCCACTGATACTCGCCCTCTTCTGCGGCCTCGGCGTGCTGATGATCTTCATCGGCCTCGCGCGGACGCCGTCAAGAAACACAGCGCAGATGGTCCAGGAGCGCCTTGCGGGCTACGGCGGAGAGAAGCCGCTGTCCCTCGAAGAGGTTGAGCTCAAGCGGCCATTCAGCGAGCGCGTGCTGCGCCCGTCGATCGAGCGTTTGGGGTCGCTGCTTTCTCGTTCGACGCCCCAGAAGGCGCGGCAGGACCTGATGAACCGGCTCGAGCTGGCAGGCCGGCCCGGCAACCTGACACCAGAAGACTTCGCCGCCGTGCGTCTCGTCGCCGCCGCGATCATGGCCGCCGTCGGTCTGGGGATTGGTTTTCTCCTGGCCAACACGATTTACCTGGTCGTCGCATTGGTTGCCGGTGCGATCCTCGGCTACTACCTGCCCGTGCTGTGGCTGAAGCAGAAGGTCGATGCACGCCGGAGTGAGATTCAGAAAGGCCTTCCGGACGCTATGGACCTGCTTGTCATCGCGGTCGACGCGGGTCTTGGATTTGACGCTGCGCTGGCGCGCGTCACCGACAAGTACAAGAACGCCCTCTCGGAGGAGTTTGCCAAGGTGCTGCGCGAGGTAAGCCTCGGCCGGCCGCGCCTGGAGGCGATGGACGAGATGGGTCGGAGCAGCGGTGTCGAGGACCTGCACAACTTCATCCAGGCCATCATCCAGTCCGAGCAGTTCGGCACTGGAATTGGCAAGATCCTGCGCATCCAAGCCGACGAGATGCGGCGCAAGCGGCGCCAGCGCGCGCAGGAGAAGGCCGCGCAGGCGACGTTGAAGATGATGCTGCCGATGGTCGGCTGTATCTTCCCGACGCTGTGGATCGTCCTTCTGGGACCGGCGGCGCTGATCCTGCTCAAGCCGCGAGGCTAAGAGCACGCCCTCTTTTCTGCAGCCGGGCGTCCAGCCGCTGGAGCTGGTCCTGCGGGCTGTCGTCATCTACGCGGGATTGCTTCTTGCGCTAAGGCTTTTCGGCAAGCGAGAGGTTGGCCAGTTCACGCTGTACGACCTCGTCTTCGTGCTGCTGGTCGCCAACGCCCTGCAGCCGGCCATGACCGGTCCGGACACCTCGCTGACGGGAGGCCTGGTTCTCACGGCGGCGCTGGTCGGTACCAACTACCTCGTCGGCAAGCTTGACAAGCTCCCCCGGTTCCACCGGATCATCACTCCGGCGCCGGCGGTGATCGTCAGGGACGGCAAGTACTTGACTGATGTGATGAAGAAGGAGGGGGTCGACCAGGAGGAAGTTGAGATGTCGATGCGGGAGCACGGCATCGTCGACCTTAAGGAGGTCCAGCTGGCCGTGCTTGAGCCCGACGGAACGATATCGATAGTGCCGACCGGGGTCGCGGTAACGCGGACCAAACACAAGATCTTCCACCGCCGGTCGGGCTAACTTTTTCCCTCCCCCGCCAAGGGGCATTCAATAGTCACATCCTTAACGCCGCTTTGCGCGCAGGGCCAGGGTGGGGGACGTGCCCTTCCGCTACTCCTCGGACAGAAAGGCGATCGCAGCTTCTTTGAACTCCCGCGCCGGCACCGCGCCCATGTGATCGCGTCCTGGGATGGTCACCAGGCGCGAGGATGGGATCAGCTCGACCAGCTCCGGTGCGTCCCGCGCGAGCTCATCGCGATCCCCGACCACAACCAGGATCGGTGTCTGAATCGCTGAGAGCCTGGCAGCTTCCCATTGGGGCTGCAGACCGGTGATGCAGGCGGCAAGAGCTTTAAGGTCGTTGGTCGGTCGCGCCGACGCGAAACGGTAAAAGGTGCTCGCGATCGGATCGTCCGCGGGCTCGCCTCTGAGAAACGCCTCGGCGATGGCGTCCGCGCTCCCGATCGCTCCCGCCGTGCCGATGCCTCCCAGGACCGCGCGCTGCACGCGATCCGGAAAGTCCACGACGACCTGCAGCCCGATACGAGCGCCCATCGAGTACCCCAGGTATCCCGCCGAAGGCACGTCCACGTGGTCGAGGAGGCGCGTGACGTCCAGCGCCATGATGCCGATCGCGTAGGCGGCACGGTCGTGAGGCTTGTCGCTGTGCCCGTGCCCGCGGCAGTCGAGCCCGAACACGCGGAATCCCGCCGATGTGAGCGCCTCCTGCCAGCGCGTGCCAACCCAGTTCAACCGGTAGTCCGAGGCGAAACCGTGCACCACGACGAGCGGCACACCGGTCTCAGGTCCGTGCACTTCGTAATGCAGCCGCACGCCATCGCTGTCGAAGTCCATGCGCCCTTAAGCTAGTCCATCGCTATGACAGGACGGCACGCGGTGCACGAACGCACGGGCAAGGTGCTGGCGGAGGAGCTCGAGGTGGCCACTTCGTTGGTCGCTCTCACCGCGGGCCTGATGTTTCGCAACACCCTCCCGCCAGGCCGAGGCCTGTGGCTCAACCCCTGCAACGGCATTCACATGATGTTCATGAGATTCCCCATCGACGCCGTGTTCCTCGACAGCAAAGAGCGCGTACGAAAGGTCTATCGCAGGCTGCCGCAGTGGTGGGGAGTGGTGTGGTTCGTGTGGGGCGCGCGCAGCGTGCTCGAGCTGCCATCGGGCTCCACCTCGGACATCGACCTGCAACGTGGCGACCAGATCGTCATCTCCTAAGTGTCCTG
>JALYSJ010000074.1 GCA_030854855.1 Candidatus Dormiibacterota bacterium | reverse complement strand
GTGCTTCTCGACGACCATCCGGTATCAGGCTCCGACCTCGAGCATGTCGCCGACAATGTCGGGCAGTTCGGCGACGACAACCGTGCCGGCATCGAGCGCACTCTTCACCGCGTCTCCGCAATCCGGAACCGGTCGGGTCGAATTACAGGCCTGACGATGCGAGTCGGCCGCGCTGTCACAGGCACGGGCGAGATCATCCGAGACATCGTCGTCAGCGGCCAGAGCATCCTGCTCCTTGGCCGCCCCGGCATCGGCAAGACAACGATGCTGCGCGAATGCGCGCGCCTGCTCGCTGATGAGCTGCGCAAGCGCGTGGTGATCGTCGACACGTCAAATGAGATCGGCGGCGACGGGGACATCCCGCACCCAGGCATCGGACGCGCCAGGCGAATGCAGGTGCGGACTCCGCTCCTCCAGCACGCTGTGATGATTGAGGCGGTCGAAAACCACATGCCCGAGGTGATCGTCATCGACGAGATAGGTACGGAGCTCGAAGCCGGAGCGGCGCGCACCATCGCCGAGCGCGGCGTTCAGCTGATCGCCACAGCCCACGGCCAAACCCTGGAGAACCTTCTCGTCAATCCGACGCTCAACGACCTGCTCGGCGGCATCCAGAGCGTGACTCTTTCCGATGAGGAGGCGCGGCGCCGAGGAACGCAGAAGTCTGTGTTGGAACGCAAAGCACCGCCGACGTTCGACGTGCTGGTAGAGATCCAGGACCGCGACCGTGTCGCGATCCACATGCCGCTTGCCGAAGTCGTCGACACCGCTCTGCGCGGACCCATGGTGTCACCAAAGATCCGCATACGAACACGTGAAGGGCGCGTCATCTCCAACGTCGACGCGCCGGTCGTCTTGACTCCCGAACCACCTCCAGCGCCGCCGTCGCCGAACAAGCCGCTCGGAATATTTCCGTACGGCGTGAGCCGCCACCATGTTGAGCAAACGATCAAGGAGCTCGAGCTTCCGGTCAGGGTGCTGGGCAACCTCGACGGCGCGGGTGCGGTCCTCACCCTTAAGAACCACTACCGGCGGCGGCCGGACAGCCTGCGTCAGGCCGAAAGCCGGGGCCTACCCATTCACATCCTGAAGAGCAACTCGGTGAGCCAGGTGCGCGATGCCCTTTCTCGCATCTACGGCGTCGGCCGCCAGGACGACACTACGACCCGAGCCCTCGCCGAGGCGGCGGCTGCCATCAAAACCGTGAAGACAACGCTGCGGCCGGTCGAGATCTCGCCTCAGAACGCTTACTTGCGGAGGCTTCAACACCAGCTTGTGGCTGAGAACGAGCTGTCCGCGAAAAGCACAGGCAAGGAGCCACAACGCCGATTGCGGATCACTCCGTCGCCCGAAGCATCGGCCTAATTAACTCGGAGTTCAGTTCCGGGCAACTAAACTTTCCCGGCACATGAGCGGCCGCGGACTTTTCATAACGTTCGAGGGCACAGAGGGTTCCGGCAAGACAACACAAGTCGAGCTGCTTGGCGAGTGGCTCTCCTCACACGACCCTGTTGTCGTGCGGGAACCTGGCGGAACCGAGCTTGGCGAGCGCATTCGTGAGGTCGTCCTTTATGCGGGCCTCGACGTCGATGCGGAGGCTGAGATGTACCTCTTCATGGCCGCGCGCCGGCAGCTGATCTCCGAGGTGATCGCGCCCGCGCTCGCGGCGGGCCAGATCGTGATCGCCGATCGATACCACGACTCGACTCTTGCGTACCAGGGCGGCGCTCGCGGCGTGCCCGCGACATGGCCCCCAACGTTTCCACGGCCGGACATCACATTCCTCCTGGAAGGGCCGGTGGAGACTGGGCTGGAGCGGCAAGCGACGGCCGGCAAGGCGCCAGACCGCATGGAACAGGAGTCGATCGAATTTCACCGCAAAGTGGCGGCGGCGTACGGCCAGCTGGCGGCCGCAGAGCCGGCGCGTTTCGTGCGCATCGATGCCGGCGAGTCGCGCGAGAAGGTCCACCTGACCGTGAAAGAGCGCCTGACCCCGCTCGTCTCGACTCTAGGCGGCAAAGGGTGACACTCGTTCCGGCCAACTCATTCGAGAAGATTTAGCGGCCGGTTTCATTCGATGATTCAGGTCGAGGGCCTTCGTAAGACTTTCGGAGACGTGCGCGCGGTAAATGGTGTCGACCTCCACGTAGAACGCGGCGAGCTCCTCGTACTGCTCGGTCAGAACGGGGCCGGCAAGTCGACCACGCTGCGCTGTCTAGGAGGAATCCTCCGCCCCGACGCCGGCGTGATCGAGCTCGACGGACTCAGGCTGCCGGAAAAGCTCGACGAGGTCCGCCGGCGCCTTGGCGTGGTGCCCGACCAGGCGCGGCTTTACGGTCGCAACACGGCGGTCGAGTACCTGGATCACTTCGGTTATCTGTACCGGGTTTCCGAAACTGTCCGGCGCGAGCGTATTTCCAGATTGCTTGAGCGGTTCGAGCTCGCGGATCGAGCTGACACTGTCCTCGCCGCCTATTCGCGTGGCATGGCCCAGAAGGTCGCCCTGATCCGGGCCACGATCCACGAGCCGGATTGGATCTTCTGCGACGAACCTACCGCCGGCCTCGATCCTGTCGCGGCCGCCGACATGCGCCACTACCTGGGTGAGCAACGTGCTCGAGGCGCCGCCCTGATCGTGACGACGCACGTGCTCGCCGAGGCGGAGCTGATGGCGGATCGCATCGCCATCATGCGGCGAGGTGTCATCGTCACCTACGGCACGCTCGATGAGCTCCGCCGGCAAGCTGGCGCCGGCAGGCTGTTCAAGGCACGTCTTGTTGCAGCCCCGACGGGTCAAGAGTCTCTGCAGAGCTGGCTGAGGGATCACGCACTCAGCCATCAGCTGGAAGCGGATTCCCTTACGTACTCGTTGCCCTGGGATGCCAGCACACATGAGCGTGCGGCATTCGCGGCGCAGCTGCAGAGCCGGCTTGTTGACCACGGAGCGCCCTTTTACGAGCTTGAGGAAAAACAGACGAGCCTCGAGGCGGTCTACCTCGAGGCGATGGCCGAGCCGATCGCGAAGACGCCTGAAGAGCCACAGCCGGTGGCGCAGTTCGTCTCGGGAATTGCGGCGCCGCGCATGTTCGGGTCGCTGCGGTCGCAATGGCCCCTTCTGCGTCATTCACTTCCTTTTTATGTGAGCTCGTGGTGGCGGCGCGGTGACCTCAGCTGGGTGATGTATTTGAACGCTTTCGTGCTTCTCCTCGTCGCCGCCACGTCTCTGTACGGACAGCTTCCAGGCGTGGCCGGTCAGCTGGCCGGCCGAATCGCCAGTGGCCCTGCCCTGCAAGCAGCCTTGCTTCTGCCGCTTTTCTTCATGTCGTTCGCGCTTCTCGAGTCGATCAAGAGCTCGATCGGAATCTGGTGGGAGAAAGCGCAGGGATCTCTGGAGGTCCTGCTCTACACGCCGGTTGACGACCCCTCACTGATCTGGCTCGAGGTCCTTCCCGGCACTGTCGTCAGCACAGTGTGGGTCACGTTCTGGATGGCGGCCGGTATGACTTTCCTGAGCCTCTTCGGGAAGTCCGCGCCCTGGGATCTGCTCCCGGTGTTCGCATTTGTCGCCGCGGTCACGGCCTACTGGGCGGCGATGGGCCGGATGCTCGGGTTCATGCTGTTTCCGCGTGAGGGCGCCGCGGGTGGCGCCTGGTCGTTTCTCCTTTCCCCAGTCTCAGCTGCCATTGCCGATTTGCCTCTTGCTCTGTTCGTGTTTCGCTCGCCGCTGGCGCCGGCATTCCTGCTTCTTCCAATCACCGCGTGCGTCGCCTTGACTGTTCTGTGCGGCGTGACCTTCGACCGCGAGCGTCTGATGGAAACGGGGCTGGGACGAACACGGCGCCGCCGGGTATGGATTCCTACCGCGGTGATCCGTCGCAACGCCGCCGCCATCGCGGCCGGCCTGATGATCGCCGCCGTTTCCGCCGGTGCCGCCGCCACGATCACCTCCAGCGCGCGCTGGCACTCCTGGGGAGACGTGCGTGCGGCCGTCACCGGGACGCCGGTCGATCCTATCCAGCCAGGCGCCGCGGCGGCACCCGAGGGCGCGGCGCAGGCCAATGGCATAACGATCGCCGGGGCCGGTCTGGCCGGCGTGGTCGCCACCCTGGCGTTGATGCTCGCAATGGTGATCGTGAGCTTTGGGGCATTCTTTCTCCTCGGCCTGCCGGCGCTGCTCGCACTGATCGGCGCCGGCGCTCTCTGGGGGATGCAGGCAGGTTTTGGCGCCGCTGCTCCACTGCAGCCGTGGCTGGCCGGCGCGGGAGGTATCGCACTCGTCGCGCTGGCCCTCAACACCGGTGCGGCGCTGCCGATCTACTGGTCGCTGGTCTTCGGCTCAGGAAGGCGTTTGGACCGCCTGCGCGAAGCTTGGTCCGGCTACTGGACCTTGTTCCGAGGCGTGGTCATCCCGGCTTGCGTGCTCTTTGGCCTGGTCGTCTTTCGCTTGCTGGCCGGAGGCTAGTTACAGGTCGAGCGCCTGCGCGACCAACTCGCGATGGTAGGTCGCGTCGCCGAGCGTCACCTCGGAAGACTTCGCCCGCTTGAAGTACAGGTGCATGTCGTGTTCCCAGGTGAACCCGATTCCACCGTGCACCTGAATGCCATCGCCCGCGACCTTTCGGTATGCGTCTGAGACATAGGCCTTCGCCATCGAGGCCGCGAGCGAGCGGTCCGCCGCGTCGGCATCAACGGTCCACGCGGCGTAATAGGTCGCCGAGCGTCCGCTCTCGGACAGCACCAGCATGTCGGCGAGCTTGTGCGAGACGGCCTGATAAATACCAATCGGCTTGCCGAACTGGTGGCGCGTCTTCGCGTACTCCGTTGAGGTTTCAAGCACTTTCTGCGTCCCACCGACCATCTCTGCGCACAGTGCGGCCGTCGCCCATTCGAGCGCTCGCTTCAATGGCGGCCATCCCTTGTCGGCAGCGCCCATGAGCGCGTCACCATCGAGCTTCGCACCATCAAAACGGACCTCGCTCCAGCGCCGGGTCATGTCCAGCGTCTTCAACGGCGTGACGGTCATGCCGGATGGCCTTCCCTTGACCAGGAACAGGGAAATTCCATCCTCGCCCTCGCCACGCGTGCGAGCCGCGACGACCATGTAGTCGGCAGCCTCAGCGTCCGGGACGAAGAGCTTGACTCCATTCAGCTGCCACCCGCCGCCGCTTGGCTTGGCGGAAAGCGTCACCGCCCCTGCATCCCAACGACCGGACGGTTCCGTCAGAGCCAGCGTGGCGCGCGCTGAACCCTGGGCGATGGCGCCGAGGACCTCCTTATTCTGAGCCTCCGTCCCAGCCTCGATCAGCGCCGGCACCGCCAGACCCATGGTGGAGAAGAACGGACCTGGCATCAGCACTCGTCCGGCTTCCTCGAGGACGACGACGAGGTCGAGGAACGTGCCCACGCCGCCGTATTGCTCGGGAATGCCCAGCGCTGTCCAGCCCAGGCCGGCAATCTTCTGCCACAGCCCCGCGTCATAGGCATCGGCGCTTTCCAACTGCTTGCGTACTACTTTCGGGCTGCACTCCTTGGCGAGAAAATCGCGCGTGGAGCTCCGGAGCATCTCCTGCTCTTCGGAAAAAGCGAAATCCATCAGCCGAGTCTAAGGTTCGCCGTTTGTCGGAGTGGGCGAATCGGGGGACGTCTTGCGCTCGGGGTGGCGCCTTGGTGTGCGCTGGGGGGCGGGCGTCGTGTCACTTCTGGGTTGTGACTCGGGAGCAGGCAGCTCCGGTCCGGGCTCGTGCGCCGGAAGCTCGAGCTCTGCAACGGGCGCAGGCAGCTCCGGCGTGATCTCCGACTTCGGCTCCACCCTTGCTTGTGCATCCACTGGCGCCGGAGCGGCCGTGGTTTCGGCCTGAGGCCTGGTGGCCAGCGGCGCGATGCGGCGGACGGGCGGCGCGGCCGGCGGGATCACCTGCTTGCGATGACGGTGGTAAAGGGTGCGCAGACCGAAGAACGCCGTCAAGATCGCCACCAGCCCAATTCCAATCACGAAGCCAATCGCAGTCGACTCGGCGCTGGTGACCGGCCGCTCGAGGCCTATGGGGCACGGGCCCGATTCGGAAGGGCAGGTACCAAGCACGGCAATTCGCATGGGAACCGCGAGGGCGGAAAGGATTCCGTAGACGATCGCCAGGCTCGCGACGAAATAAAGCGTTGTGGCGAGCACCCTTCCACGGTGGTAGACGAGCGAGCACGCGCCGAAGGCCAAGGCTGCTACACCGAAAGGGATCAACGACCCGGCGATCCGGGTAGAGCCCCCACCTAGGAGGAAAGGCGCGATCGCACCGGCTGCGGCGAGAGCGGTGGCGGCCCAGAAAGCCCACAATCCGCGCCGTTCGAGACCGGCGTTCGGATCGGAAGAGGTAGGCGTGGAGTCCATCGTGCGGCCTAGTTTAGGGCCCGTACGGCTCTTACCTGCTGCGTGGCAGTCCTAGAACACGCTCGGCCAGGATGTTGCGGAGAACCTCGGAGGAGCCGGCCTCGATGGTGTTTGCCCTCGAACGTAGGAACTGATACACCCACCCGTCGCCTTCACCTACCTGGCCCGCGGGGCCCGCCATATCGACAGCGGTCTCGGTCATACGCTGGTTGAGCTCTGACCACATGAGCTTGAGAATCGAGCCCTCGGGCCCGGGAATCCCGCTGCGCTTCACCGCGGTCACCGCGCGGTAACCATTGAGCTGCAGCGCGCGAGCTTCGATCGTGTACTGGGCGATCTTCTGGCGGATGAGCGGGTCAGAACCCCGGCCCAGCCTGCGGGCGTGCTCGGTCAGCTCGGCCGCGGTGATCTGGGCCCGCGTGGCAAGTGCCATCCCCAGCGTGCCTCGCTCGTGAAGCAGCGTTGTCATCGCCACTGTCCAACCTTTGCCGGCTTCGCCGAGGATCTGAGACTTCGGAACCTTGACGTCTTTGAAGAAGATCTCGTTGAATTCCGCGTCCCCCGTGATCTGGACGAGCGGTCTCACCTCGATGCCGGGGCTTTCCATGTCCACGAGCAGGTACGTGAGGCCGTCGCGAGGGTTGGCCTCCTTGCGCTCGCGCGTCACCAACATGCACCACTTCGCGACATGCGCAAGCGTGGTCCATACCTTCTGGCCATTGACCAGGTAGTGGTCGCCCTTGTCCTCGGCGCGAGTCTGCAGACCCGAAAGGTCGCTGCCCGCGTTCGGCTCGCTGAACCCCTGGCACCAGATCTCCTCCGCCGAAAGCAGCGGCGCGAGATATCGCTTCTTCTGTTCTTCGGTGCCGTGCGAGATCACCACCGGTCCGCCCATCCCGAGGCCGATGACATTGATCGGATCGGGGGCATGGGCCTGGATCATCTCGTCGCCGACGATGAGCTGCTCCATGAAACCGGCGCCGCGGCCTCCGTACTCCTTAGGCCATGTGATGCCGACGTAGCCGGCTTCATACAGCTTCTTCTGCCAGGCTCGCC
>JALYSJ010000038.1 GCA_030854855.1 Candidatus Dormiibacterota bacterium | reverse complement strand
CGAGCTCTGCCACCGTGCGGTTCACAGCGTCCCGGCTGCCGAAGAACCGCGCCAGCACCCTGCCCTCGGAAAACAGCTCGATCGCCGCGGGCGGAAGTGGAAGGTCCAGCGCGCGAGTCGCTGCTGTCCACGCGTCTTCGATTGACCCGTGCACGCTCTCGACCGTGACGTCGTGCAGCGGGCGCGGAAAGACCTTGAACGAGGCGGCCGCAATGATTCCCAGCGAACCCATCGCGCCGAAATGCAGCTTCATCATGTCGTAGCCGCTCACGTTCTTCACCACGCGCCCGCCGGCGCTGACGAGATGCCCGTCCGGGAGCGCCACCCTGATGCCGATTAGGAAGTCGCGCGCTGAGCCGTAACGCTGCCGGAGCGGACCTGTCCACCCTGTGGCGAGGAGCCCGCCGATGGTATGGCCCGGCGAGTTGAAAGGGTCGAGCGGTAGAAACTGGCCGGCTTTGCCGAGCTCCTCCTGGAGAGCCTCCAGCGTGATACCGGCCTCAACGCTCACGACCATGTCGGCCTGCGAGTGCTCGAGCACGCGATCCAGGCGCGTCGTGTGAAGCTCGACGTCGCAGCGGCTCGGCGCGCCGCCCATGCCGCCGGCCTTTCCACCGCCGACGGGAACAACCATCAATCCGCTCTCTGCCGCCTGGTGCAGACGTAGGGCGAGCTCCTCCGCCGTCGCCGGCTTTTCGACGACGGGGGTCATCACCACCATTTGGCCTCGATCGCCAGCCCGGTGCGTCCCGCAAGCTGAATTTGCCTGCGCGACGGGTCGGGAAAGATCTTGCCGGGGTTGAGGATCCCGTCGACGTCGAACGCACGCTTCACGCGCTGCATGGCCTCGAGGTCGTCGGGGCTGAAGATCCACGGCATGAATGCGCTCTTTTCCAGTCCGATCCCGTGCTCGCCAGTCAGCGCGCCGCCAAGCTCCACCACCGCCCAGAGCATCTCCTCACCGGCGCTTTCCACCTGGTGCATGATTCCGGGCTCGCGTAGGTCGAACATGATGTTGGGGTGCAGGTTACCGTCCCCAGCGTGAAAGACGTTGGCGACGGGAAGCTTGTAGTGCTCGCCGATCTCGCCGACAGCCGAGAGAACCTGCGGAAGGCGTGATCGCGGCACGACCCCGTCGTGCAGGTAGTAGTTCGGTCTAATCCTTCCGAGTGCTCCGATGGCGCCTTTGCGTCCCTGCCACAGCAGATCTCGCTCGGCAGGTGTTTGGGCCTCGCGCATCGCGAAGCCCTCGTTCGCGGAAAGCACGTCGCGAATCGCGCCCATCAGCTCGCGGGTCGACTCGGCGGTGCCGTCGACTTCCGCGAGAAGGACCGCGCCTGCGTCCGTGGGATAGCCGGCGTGGTAGTGGGCCTCGACCGCCTCAGTCGTCACGTGGTCCATCATCTCCAGCGCGGCCGGCACGATCCCAGCCCCGATGACCGCGGAGACCGCATGGCTCGCAGTCTCGATGGTGGGAAACGCGGCGAGCAGGGTCGCCACTGTCGGCGGGGTTCGGAGCAGGCGAACCTTGATCTTGGTGATCGCGCACAGGGTGCCCTCCGAGCCCACCAGCACACCGCAGAGATCGAGGCCGAGGCGCTCGGGTGCGTCACCGCTCACCCAGTGGATGCTGCCGTCCGCCAGCACGACCTCCATACCGAGCACGTGGTTGGTCGTGACTCCGTAGTAGAGGCAGTGAGGACCGCCTGAGTTCTCGGCCGCGTTGCCGCCGATGGTGCACGCCTTCTGACTCGAGGGATCCGGTGCGTAGAAGAGACCGTGTGAGGCGGCGACGAGTGAGAGCTCCTGGTTGACCACGCCGGGCTCGACCATTGCGGTCTGCGCAACCGGGTCGATCTCGAGGATGCGCCGCATCCGCGTGACCTGCAGGGCGATGCCGCCTCGAATGGTCACCGCGCCACCGGACAGGCCGGTGCCCGCGCCGCGCGGCACCACGGGAATACGGTGCCTGGCCGCCACCCTGATGACCGCGGCAACCTGCTCGGTGTTCGCCGGCAAGACCACGGCGTCGGGAATGGCTCCTTCGATCGAAGCGTCGCGCTCGAAGATGCGGAGGTCGTTGGCCGAGTCGATGACGAATTCACGACCGACGATTCGCCGGAGCTCTTCGACGACAGAGACGGGGAGGGCCATCAGGCGACCGGCGCCTCGAGGCTGGGGTGGCGGTCAAAGGCTTCGAATCTTCGCGTCATCGCGCCGGGCAGTCCGGGCGCTTCCTCTGCTTGCGCACCGACGATGAGCAGGTCGAGCCATCGCTTGCACTCCTCGTCGTCAGGCATTCGGTCGGTCCGCTCGAAAATGGCTTCCTGGATCCTGCTGTGAGGTGAAACCTGGATCGTGTACCAGATGGAGAGGCCGTCAGGGGTGAGGGCGTGATGAGATTCGTCGACCCTCCGATTCACGGGCAGTCGCATCGGCTTTGCTTCGGCCGTTGCCCGCAGTCGTGCCGCGACTGCAAAAATCCCCTCCATCGGGTCCAGCTTAAACTCGAACGGTGAACGGACGCGGCCGCGTCGAAGCGGCGCTCGCGATGGGAGTCGCCGACCGGCCTCCGGTGGGCGCATGGGGACACACCTACCGCGAGGAATGGTCGCCGGAGGCGCTCGCCGCAATCACCGTCCAGCGCGCCCGCCAATTCGGTTGGGACTTCGTGAAGTTTCAGCCGCGCGCGAGCAGCTTTGCCGAGGCGTTCGGGTCGGTCTACAAGCCCGCCGGCCATCGACTCAAGGGCCCGGTTCTGGTCAGCGCCGCGGTCACCGACCTCGACTCCTGGCGCAAGGTGGAATTGGTCAATCCGAAGGCCTTGGATGATCAGGTGGATTCGATCGGGATGGTGACGCGCGAGCTCGGCAGCGAAGTGCCTGTGATCCAGACCGTGTTCAGCCCGATCACCGTCGGCGGTTATCTGGTTGGGAAGTCGAAATCACGGGTGGTCCGGGAGCTTCGCAAGCATCCGGAGCTGGTGCGTCCAGCTTTGGACAGGATCGCCGACGCGTTGGTGGACTTCAGCCGCCGCTCGGTCGCAGCGGGCGCAGCCGGGATCTTCTACGCGATCTCGGGCTACGCGAGCAAAGACGCGATGGCGGAGGGCGCGTATCGGGAGTTGCTGTTGCCGTATGACATCAACGTGCTGCGACAGATGCCGGCCGCGGCGTGGTTCAACGTCGTGCATCTTTGTGGTTCGAACCTTAACTTTGGCCTGGCAAAAGACCTACCGGCGCCAGCGGTCAGCTGGTCGGTCCACAACCAGGGCAACCCTTCGCTGGCAGAAGGCAAAAAGCTCAGCGGCAGGCCCGTTATGGGCGGGCTGGGCCAGCGCGCGAGCTTGCTTTACGGTCCGCCGTCCCAGGTGGAAAACGAGGCACGCCGAGCGGTGGAGGAGACTGGCGGTCGCGGCTTGCTGCTCGCGCCAGGATGCTCGGTCCCGCCTCGCGCCAAGGACGTGAACCTGGCGGCGATGGTCACCGGGGTCGCGGCATGAGCGGTCTTGCGGAGATCGTGCTGTGGGTGCGGGATATGGACGCGGCGCTGCATTTCTACCGGGACATGTTTGGGTTCGAGCTCATGTCGTCGCGGGAATTGCCGAACAAGTTTCTCCGCGTGGGTGACGGGGCCTTGGGTGTGCCCGAGATGATCGTGCTTATCCCGCATCCGGATAAATCGGTGGAATTTCCAAGAGAAAAACCGAGGCGCGTGCTTCATCACCTCGCGTTTCGGGTCGATGCTTTGGCGTACGACGGTCTCGAGCAGCGCTTCACCGCGGCAGGAATAGAGGTGCGATCTGGCGTCCATCCCGTGCTCAAGGGCGTGCGGACTTTCTACGTCGACGACCCGGAAGGCAATGAGGTCGAAGTCATAGCCCCAGCCTGATGTGCCTGTGCGTAGGCGATCGGCTCGATCCTAAGACCCGGCCCGGCACGGCCCGCGGCCGCCTGAAGCTTCACTTTGCCTGCGGTTTGCTCGCAGGCTCGGCCTGCTTGCGCGAAGCGAGCGTGACAGCGACACCTGCGATCAGCGCGATCGTGCCGACGATCAGCGTGGTGGGTTCGGGCAGATGGATGCCGAGGGTGCGGTCCAACGAATAGGCGCCCGGACCGGCGAGCGCGATCGCAACGGCGCCTGCGATGAGAGAAAGGTTGAACTCGTAACCGCCCTTGGTGTTCCAGAACCCTTTGCTCACGTGAACCGTGGCAATCGCCACCAGCATTGCGCCCGCTATCGCGAGGCTGCCGAGAGGTGAAAGCAATCCAAGCGCGAACAGAAGACCGCCACCGAACTCGGACAAGGCTGCGACCCAAGCCCAGGGTTGGGCCGGCCGGATGCGAAGCTTCTGCACCATTTGGGTCCAGCCGGTCATCCCGGAGCCGCCCCACCAGCCGAAGAGCTTCTGCGCGCCATGAGCGGCGAGAATCAGCCCAACCATCAGTCGAAGAACCAGGAGTCCGAGTGCGATTGACATCGCTTCTAGTACCCCCTCGATAACCCCTACATTCCGCTGTGCAACCGCGCGGTCCATATGGTGGGCGGCCTGACACCTCAACTATGCCGCGGATAGACTCAGCCCGGAGGGCCCGTAGCTCAGCTGGTCAGAGCGGCCGACTCATAATCGGCTGGTCGTTGGTTCGATCCCAACCGGGCCCACGCCA
>JALYSJ010000032.1 GCA_030854855.1 Candidatus Dormiibacterota bacterium | reverse complement strand
TCCTCAGGCGGGAGGAGCTTGAGGATGCGCGTGTGCTGGGGCTGGATCGGGGCGGTCGGCACGAAGCCCCGCGCAGTCAGCTCGTCATTCAGTGGCAGGATCGTTTCCGGCTCGATCACCAGCCGCGAGATCTTGGCGCCGCGCGCCCAATCCACAAGCGCATCGATGGCTTCCGTGATGGCCGGCACGGGGCCTCGAGGAACGTACGCTTCGCGAGCCGGGCCCACCCTGCGCAGCTGCACGCTCGCCATGGCGCCGCCCGGCAGCTGGATCCTCTCGACAGTCCATCCTGCGCGCGACTGAACTTCGCCCCAGGCCCAGCTCTGCAGCAATGGTGCCGGCAGCACGCGGCCTTCGAGCTGGTGGTCCCAATCGTCAGCCCGCAGTGGACTCTTCGCCGCGGTGACGTCGCTCTTCCTTCTCATCCTGGGCCAGGTTCGGTGACGAGCGCCGGATCGAGGTGGCTCGTGTCGTTGACGCCGCCGATGATCAATCGCCCGTCGCGCTTCTCGATCACGGTGATCGATGCGTTCTGGATCTTGAACGGGAACAGACCGCGGCTGGGGCGGCCGAAGATTCGGTGCAGCTCAACCTGGATGAGGCCGCCGTGAGTCACGACGAGCACGTCGCCGTGCGGGTGCCGCTCGAGAATTCCGTCCAGCGTCGTCGCGACCCGCGTCTCGAAAAGGGCGGAGCCCTCTCCACCCGCGACGTGGTCCCAGTCGGGGTCCTCTGTCCACCTGGCCCACGCCTCGGGGAAGCGTTGTGCAAGCTCCTCGGTGCGCAGGCCCTCCCACTCGCCAAGGTAGATCTCGCGGAGACCAGGCGTGGGCTCGGCCTGCAATCCTGTCGCCGCTCCGATCGCCTCCGCGGTCTCGAAGGCGCGCTTCAGGTCGCTCGAATAGAAGCCCGCGAACCGGCGCCCTGCCAGCCGGTGACCAAGCCGCTCCGCCTGGCTGCGTCCTTCTTCTGACAGCGGGGGGTCGAGCTGGCCCTGGATGCGGTGCTCGCGATTCCACGTCGACTGGCCGTGGCGAATGAGGAGCAACCGCGCAGGTGCCGGCGGAGAGGCGAGCGGGAGGTCCGGGGGCTCCGGACGCGCGGATTTGATCTCGATATCTATACTAACTTTCTCTTAATCCCCCGATCGGGCTGGGCCGATCCTCAGGAGAAATCTCGTGCAGTCACACGGCGCATTGGCCGAAATTCCCCTTCGATCGCTTCTGGAGACTGCTCAGGGTGAGCGCTCCACAGGTACCCTTACCGTCCGCAATGGGAACGGTCAGTCTGCCTCTCTGTACTTTTTGTTCGGTCATCTTTTCCACGCCCAGTCGGACGGAAAGGCCGGCGATGACGCCGTGGTCAACGCGCTTCGCTGGACAAAAGGAGACTTCGAGTTTGACGCCAAGGCCAAGCTCCCTGCCGACGAGTCGGTCAAATCCGGTATCTCGGAGCTCGTCCAGACCGCTGAGTCAGCACCCCACCCACAGGCCCCTGCCGAGCCCGAAGCCAGATCGGAGAAGTCCGAAGTACCCGCCGAGCGCAAAGATCATGCTGAACAACCGGAGAAAAAGGTGGAAGCTCCCCAACCGAGACGTGGCGTGAAGCACCGCCCGCAGCCGAAGCACGGCCGCGAGCCCATTCCCGTGCCCGCGGGCCAGATTATCTATGACTCGCTCAAAACGTCATTCGTCGATTTCCCTCGACTGATCACAACCCTCGAGAAGGAGGGCTACACCGGATACGTGCGTTTGCTGACCGACGACGCCTCAGGACTGATCCTGTTCCGCGACGGTTCGGCGCTCGAGTGCATGTACGACGGACAGGCCGACGCCGGCAGCCTCGTGCTGGGCAAGCAGGCGCTCCAGCTCTTCAACGACGACGTCACGAGCGGCCATGGCGTGCTGGATGTGGTCGGACTTTCGCCCGAGCTCATCAACGGACTGTACGAGCTGACCGTCTCGCGTCCGATGTACACCGAGCTGTACGCGGCGTGGGTGGACATGAAGGCGCTGCTCAAGTTCCTGAGTGACCGCAAGCTCAGCGGAAGCGTGATGATCCGGTCCGCTGCCGGCACCGGCGTGATCATCCTCTTCGAAGGCGAGCTGGCTGGCGCTTACACGAGCGAGTCGCGCGACATCTCCGACAAGCCGGACCGCGCGCTTGCGCTGTGCGATGACCCGGCAGCGATGATCGAGGTCAAGTCCGCGGACGCGACCAAGCACCCGCCGCTCGATGTCGACGAGATCGTCAGCGGGCACCGAGGACCTCGCAGCGTGCAACCCGCCCCGGCGTACACGCCTCCAGCGCCCGAGCCCGAACGAACAACCCAGACGCTCCCGGTGATGGCCGCGGAGCCGCCCACGACTCAGATCCCGACCGGCTCGTTCTCCTCCAGCTATTCGCAGCCGACGCCGCAGACGCTGCAGGTGGCCCCGACCACGCCGCCGCGGTCTGGTGGTGGTGGTCCCCAGCTCGACTGGACTGCGATCGTGGCCGAGCTGCAGGCGATGGCGGAGGATTCGCTCGGCAACCGGGCGCGCAAGGTAAAGGACATACTCGGCGCCGCCGATCCCTCGCTTCCGGGCATCGAAGGCTCGATCGATCAGATCCCGAGCATCTCGCTTCTCTTCGTCGATTCCTCGCGGCTCGAGCAGCTGGCGCAGGAGATGAGGGCCCGGCTCAAGTCTCACCTCTAAACAGAACTCTTCCCCACTTGTGGGGAAGGTGGCGCGGCGAAGCCGCGCCGGTTGGGGAGGTGGAGCTCGGTTAACCGCGTGAGAACCTTTCGACTGATTTCTTGCGTCGCGGCTGTAGTAGCGCTGCTGCCCCTGACAGCCTGCGGCGGCAGTCCCCCGCAAATCGTCGACTACTCGCCCCAGCGCGGCGCGCTCGCCGTCTCGACCGCCGCCGCCATCACGATCACCTTCGACCACGCCGTCGACCAACTGTCCGTCGAGAGCCGCCTCCGCCTGTCGCCCGCCACCAGTGGCAGCGTGCGCTGGGGCAGCTCGAGGCAGCTCGTGTACCAGCACGAGACGCTGCGGGCCAGCACCCTGTACGACGTCATCCTCGAGCCCGGCTATCGCGATCTCACCGGCAACACCTACGAGCTGCGCCACCACTGGTCATTTCTGACCGAACCTCCGCCGGCGCTTACCGGCTCAGCTCCCGCCGACAACGACACCGGCGTCGACCCGGCGGCTTATCTCCGCCTCGACTTCACGCGCCAGATGAATTCGGCGAGCCTGCGGTCGGCGTTGACGTTCAGCCCCGACGTTCCCTTCAACGTCCGGCTCGACCGGACGGACGGCCACCGGGTCGTCATCGCGCCCTCTCAGCTGCTGGCCCCCAACACCGCCTACCAGATCACCGTCAACACCGGCGCCCTCGACCTCAACGGCACCCAGCTGAGCCGTGAGGTGTCCGTCCGTTTCACCACCGGCCCACCACGCCTTTTGAGGAACTGGCTCACCTTCAGGACTGTAGGCGCCGGGGGCGTGGCCGGAGGATTGTGGATCGTCAACGACTCAGGCTTCCCGCGCGAGCTGCTGCACGAAAGCGCGGTGCACGCGTTCAGCTGGGCGCCCGCGGGCGACAGGCTCTTGATCCAGGGCGACGGCCAAACCTGGTCGGAGTTCATTCCCGGCGCGAGCAACACGCCGCTCAAGTTCAAGGGCACGTGGGCCGCCGCTCTGGGGGCCGGAATGGGTTACGTCTTCATCGATAACTCGGGCACGCTTCATCGCACGACAGCCGAAGGAGCTGACGAGGTCATCGCCGCATACGTCTCGGAGGCCGCGGTGGCGCCCAATGGTTTGAGAGTCGCGTACGTGCGCGGAGACGTCGCGGCCAACGAGGTGTGGGGTTACGACGTCGGACTGCGTGCGCGTTACCAGCTGGCGCTCGACAGCAATCCCGTCGGCTCGGTCAGCTGGGCTCCGTCGGGCAACCAGATCGCCTATCTGCGTAATGAGCCCGGGTTGAGCAGTCTTCGCGTCAGAAACCTCACCGGGGCGGGGACGACCACCACCATCGCAAGCGGCGATCTCGGCGTGCCCTCGTGGTTGCGCGACTCCACGCATATCGTATTCGCCGCCGGCGTCCTTTCCGCCGGCAGGACCACGCACAAAGCTTTCGTGGTCAACGTCGTCGCGCCGCCCGCGACACTCAGCCCAACCCTGGGTCTTCCTGCCGACCCGACCATCGACGTGACGTTGCCCGTCCCCTCACCGGACGGACATCAGATCGCGTTTGTGAATCGGGATCAGTTTTTGGGGGATCAGATCTGGCTGATGAACGCGGATGGCACGCGTCCGACGGCGCTGACGAAGTCCGATCCGGAGTCTTTCCCCTATTCCTGCCGCGCGCCGGCCTGGACGAAAGCCTGATTCTTTTCGACCACGACTTCGAACAGCTCTTCGAGCCGGTCCGCGGTGCGCGCCCACGAGAAACGCTGAGCCAGGAGACTTGCCCGCCGGCCCATCTGCTGCGCCAGCTCGCGATCCGCAAGCACGCGTCCGATGCGCTCCGCGTACGCCGCGGGGACGTGCTCGTTGATGAGGTAGCCGCTGACCTCGTCGCGCACGACCGACCGCAGCCCCGACACGCCTGAAGCCACCACAGGGCAGCCGCAAGCCTGCGCTTCCAGCGCGACCAGGCCAAACGATTCGCTGTATGACGGCATCACGCAAACGTCGGCCGCCGAGTAGAAGTACGGCAGCTCGTGATGGGCGACCGACCCGACGAAGTCCACGCGGTCGCGAACGCCGAGCTCGGCCGCGATGGCCTTCAATCTGTCCTTCTCGCTTTCGTCGCCTTCGTGACTGTCCTCGCCCAGGATCAACAGCCGGACGTCGTCATGCTGCCGGTCGCGCAGCAGGGCGAGAGCGCGAAGCGCGATCTCCACTCCCTTGAGCCGTTCGAGGCGACCGACGAAGAGCAGCAGCCGGCCTGTTCCATAGCCGATCTTGCGGCGGGCGTCGGCGCGGTCGATCGGCTGGAAGGTCGACAGGTCGACACCGGGCGGGACGACAAAAACGCGCTCGGGGTCGGCGCCATAACCGTCTATAAGCTCGTGCGCCTCGTCCGCAGTCGAGCCGATGAGCATGTCGGCCTGCCGCGCCACCTCACCCTCGATGCGGATGCGGACCTGCGGTTCGGGCCGCGCTCCCGCCGCGAGAGTGCGGTTCTTGACAAGCCCGAGCGTGTGGGCGGTGTGCGCCCAGCCTGCCGCCAGCCGCGGCCGGAGCAAACACGCGACCTCGCCGGAGAGCCAGTAGTGCGAGTACAGGAGGTCGTACGTGATGTTCTCGCTCGCCGCGAACTGCATGACACGGGACGAGAATGAAGGCGCCTCGCCCAGCAGGGAGTACTTGTCGAGACCGTTGCCGGCCGGCAGGTAGATCACGCGGGACAACGGAGCCAGAGACTCGACGTTCGGATCGTCGATTGACTGCTTGCG
>JALYSJ010000015.1 GCA_030854855.1 Candidatus Dormiibacterota bacterium | reverse complement strand
CGGGCCCACAGCATCGATTCCTTGAACTCGACGATATCCATATAGAGGAGCCATGAGTGATAGGGCTCCACGCAGACGACCTCGACGTTCGGGCTCGCGCAAAGGCGCTTGAACGAATCAAGCACCTTCTCGCCCCACTGCTCCGCCTGGATGAGAAACGAGTTGCTGAAGCCGATCGACATGCGCCACCCGCGTTTGATGAGATCGCGGAACATCGCCGTCGCCGGCAAGTACCCGTACTGCGCCACCTTGTTGAAGTAGCGGCGATCCATCGCCTCGTCGAAGAGGAACCCGGCAAAGGCGTCGGGCGGCGTGCCCGAGGGGATCACCTGCGCAGGCAGCTTCAAGCGCCTCGGCTGGTGGACGACCGAGTAGACGACGAGTTTGTCAGCCACGCGCGCGAAGTCTCCGCGAGATCTGACGGACGACCTTCTCGGTTTCCGGTGGCTGCTTCACGGCCTGAAGCGCGGCCGCGAACTCCACGCGCAGCAGGAGCTGGCGGATCACCTTCTCCCAGATGTACTCGCGCGCGGTGGTCCGGCCGCGCTTGCGCATCGAGGCCGCGAGCTGCGGGCGCTCCTTCAACAGGATGAGCTCGGTCACGAGCTCGACGGGATCGCTTGTCTCCAGCACGAGCGCATTTCGGTAGGCATCCGCGTAGTCCTCGCCGGTCGAGCCCGTCACCGCCAGCCCGCCGGCGGCCATGACCTCGAGGCCGACCAGGCCGAAGGGCTCGTGCCCGGAGTTCGCGAGGACCGCGTCGCAGGCCACATAGATCACCGCGACGAGCTCGTCGCCGACGAAGCTGGTGAGGTTGATGACGTCGGCCTCGGGGTTCGCGCGGAGAAGAGCGGCCAGACCAGCCGAGTCGGTGGGTGTGCGCGCGTCGACCACCGTCAAGCCCTGCAGACGCGCGTGGTTGAGGACCTCTCCGCCATGCGGTTCTTTGCCGCCGCGCATGAGGAGCTTCACGCGACTTCCGCGGCGCTTGAGAAAAGCCGCCGCCGACACCGCCATGAGCCAGCGTTTGTCCGGGTCGAAGCGGCCGATCTTGAAGCAAAAATGGTCGGCCGCCGCCGCGTCCCTGAGCTCCGTCACTGCGGCGGGATCGGGATCGGCGATGGACTCGCGCGGGATGCCGTTGGGGATGACAATCGGATTCTGGTGCCAATCCCACATCGCAAACTTCATGTAGCGGCTCACAGTGGTGAGCGTCGCCGCCAGCGTCAGGGAAGGCCAGTCGATGCGATTGAAGCCGAAGGTGTTGTTGGCGTTCCAGAGCATCACAACGCGGTCGCGCAGGCCGCGGCGGTAAAGCGTGTCGGAGATGAGGCTCATCGACCATGACGTGTGCCACTCCTCGCCGAGCACGACCACGTAGCTGCCGGTGGCGACGGCCGGCGCGATGACGTTGTCGACGAGGCTCGGCGGCAGGCTCAGGTTCCAGTCGCGGATCTTGCCCTCCTCGCCGTCGTAGACGCCGCCGCGATGCTGCGCGGAGATCCACTGCGACCAGCGGTGCTCATGCAGCTTCCCGCCCTCGAGGGTTTCCTCACCGGGCAGGTCGGGGTCGCCGACGAAGTAGAGGTGCGTGTCGTACCCGTGCCTCGCGAGCGCGCGCGACAGACCCTTCACGCGGACCCCGAGACCGCCCGCCTGGCTGTACTGGTCAGGCCCCTCGAAGCTGAGGATGACGAAGACCGTACGGTCCGGCGTGAAGATCATTCCAGCGGTCCCAGAAAGCTCAGCGCCTCGTCGTGGAGCTCCTTCGTCGGCGCGCACAGGAGAGTGGTGCGGTTGTCGAGGGAGGCCGGCAGGGGTCCGATGGCGTTGCCCCGCAGGTCAGTCGCGACGCCGCCCACCTCGGTGAGCAGGAGGAGGCTCGCCGCCATGTCGAAGACGCGCACGGGCATCGGAGCGCAGAAGACATCGAACCCGCCCGCTGCAGTGTGGGCAATCGAGAGGGCCATCGAGCCCAGTATGCGGATCTTGTTCGAGCGCTCCACGAGCGGTCGCGCGACGGTGATCGCGCGGGGCGAGCTCTCCAGGCCGAGGATCTGGATCCGCTTGCGATCCTGTCGAGGGATGACGTTTAGCGGCGCGCCGCCTCGCCACGCACCCTGCTTGCGGATCGCGGTCCATGCCTCGCCGTTGTTGAGGTTCAGTACGTAGCCCGCGAACGTGTCGTCGATCGTCGGGCCGTCGAGCACCGCGAGCATGAACCCAAACATCGGCACGCCCTGCTTGGCGTTGAGGCTGCCGTCTACGGGGTCAACAAGGACCAATGGATATTCGGCGCTGAAGCTGCGCAGCCCGGCTTCCTCGGAGAGAACCGAGAACGCCTCACCGTTTGCGGCGACAGCCTCGAGCTCGGTGAAGACGACGTTCTCCGCGGCGCGGTCAAGCGCAAGCGTCCGGTCGCCGCCAGCACCGACCTCGAGTCTCACGCGCCCCGCGTCGGTGCCCGCGAGTGGAAGTACGACCTCTCGCACGCCGGCGCCGATGCGCTGAAAGACATCGAGCCAGTCGCGCGGTTTCAGGGTTGTACTTAGCCGGTCTCGGGCAACCCGGTGTCGACCGTCACCTTGCGGCGACGGCGGCGACGGCGCTCGACGACGATCGTGATGAGGTAGGGCTGCTGCATCGCCCATACCTTCTCGATGAGCTGCGGGACAGGGACGCTGTGGGGCCCCTCGATTCCAAGAAGGACCAGGGCCTCCGCCACATGATCGGGCAGCTCCGTCTTGTCGTGAAGATTCAGCTGCTCGAGCGTCTCGAGGATGTCATCGAGACGGCGCAAACCCTGTCGCCGATTTTGATCGGTCCGGTCAGGCAACGTTCACAGCTTAATAATCTTTGGCAGCGCGCGTAAGGGCGCGGCTCACCTCGTCCGGCCGCTCGAACTGTAACCAGTGCCCCGCACCCTCCAGAACTTCGAGCTTGAACGGCCCGACGTGCTGGGCTGTGGCCTCTGCACCCCTGCGTCCAAGGGCAGGATCCCGGTCACCCCAGAGAAGAGTGGTCGGGGTCGCGATCTTCAACTCTTGCGTGAGAGCCGCCCACGCCTTTCCTCCCTGGCCAAAGTTGGCGCGGTAGTAGTTGAGGGCGGCGGTGAGCCGGCCGGGCCGGCTGAGAGAGCGTGCGAAGTGCTCGACCACACCCCCTGGCACCGCGCCAGGGTTTGGGCCGAGCGCGAACATCGCGCGGAGACGGCGAAAGTCCTCATCCGCCAGGACGCGCTCTGCCTTGCCCTCCATAAGGAAGAGCGCGATGTAGCGAGACTTCTCCCGCTGCTCCTCATCCACGCGCATCACCTCGGCGAGGGCGGCCGGGTGTCCGACCGACAGCGCCGTCAGCGTCTTCGTCATTTCCGGATGGCGACCGGCGAAGAACCACGCGACGATGGCGCCCCAGTCGTGGCCGCCGACATGGGCCTCGGTCTTACCGAAGGCCTTGATGAGGCCGGCGACGTCCTCGACGAGGTGATCGATCTTGTAGTGGTCGACGCCAACCGGCGCGTCGGTCAAACCGTAGCCTCGAAGATCGGGCGCGACGGCGAGGTAGCCGGCCTTCGCGAGTGCGTCGACCTGCTTCGTCCATGACTCGGCTCCTTCGGGGAATCCGTGGAGGAGGATGAACATCTCTCCGGCGGGCGGCCCGTCGACCATGGCTCGGAATCGAAGACCGTTGGCCTGGATCATGTGCTGCGAGGCGGTCATTTGCAGTTGGTGAGGATGAATTCTGCCGCGACGTCGAGCGCCTGATCCAGAACGGCGAGAAGTCCGTGGCCCTGGCCCTTGAAGATCTCGACCCGCGAGTTAGGAACGAGCTTCACGGCCTCTTTCAAGAAATCGATACGGGCGAATGGATCGCGATCGCCGCTCATGAAGAGGGTCGGACAGCGAATCGATGGCAGGTGCTCGGTGCGCAGCTGGTCGGTGAAGCCGGGACGGTGGAGCGGATAGGAAAAAAGGACGAGCCCTCCGAAGTCCGCCTCGATCGCGGCCATGCTCGCGACCCTTCCGCCGAATGATTGGCCGCCGCCGATGACCTCATGACCACTACCCGACGTTTTGATGAAGACAGGGACCGCGCGTTCTGCTGTTCCTTTCGGCAAATCCACCGCGATGGCGTTGATTCCGCGACGCGTGAAGCCCACTACGTAGGGTTTCATCGACGCTGCGCTGCCTGATGCACCGTGCCCGAGGACGACTCTCATTGTTCTATCGTCGCAGTGTTTGATGACGTCGTGTGAGGTCGCGATGGACCATCATCACGAAAGTTTTCCGACCCGCCGCAAAAAAATAGTTTGCGTGAACCATTGACTTGAGTGTGTTGATTCAGGTATCACAACACCTTGTATGGCGATGCTGCTCGTGGTTGCCACCACAGAGGCGACGGACCCGACGCGAGCAAGCGTGTCATTTCGTTCATCCGCCAACGTCTCGGAGTCCTCGTCAGTGAGGTTCCGCGGCGAAGCCCGTGGGGTTGCAGAGGAGGTACATGTAGGAGAGTCGT
>JALYSJ010000001.1 GCA_030854855.1 Candidatus Dormiibacterota bacterium | reverse complement strand
TCAGACCGGTGAACAGCTTCTGCGGATCGAAATCCTCGCGGCGCCCATCCTTCTTCGTGACGAAGAACGGAACGGTCTCGATCCTTTCATATGTGGTGAATCGCTGCCCGCACTGCAGGCACTCGCGCCTGCGTCGAATCGCCTCCCCGACCTCCGAGTCGCGTGAGTCGACGACCTTCAGGTCGTGATGACCGCAGTAGGGGCAGCGCATTGAGTCAGTCCTTGTTTACATACGGTTGCGGAGAAACGCCGGGATGTTGAGGTCGCCGAGCTCTTCGGCGCCGAACTCCGGTCGCACCGGCTGCTCGATCGTACGATGCATCGACTCCTTCTTCGCGTCGGACTGGGTCTTGCCACCGAAGCCGGTGGCGATGACCGTGACCTTGATCTCGCCCTGCATGGTCTCGTCCCGGACGACACCGAAGATGATGTTGGCGCCGGGGTCGGCCGCGGCACGCACGATCTCGGCTGCCTTCTGCACCTCTTGCAAGGTGATGTCCTTGCCGGCGGTGATGTTGAAGAGGATGCCCTTGGCGCCGTCGATCGACGTTTCGAGCAGCGGGCTTGAGACGGCCTGCTTGGCGGCGTCCTCGGCGCGCGTGTCGCCGGCGCCGTGGCCGATGCCCATCAGCGCCTCGCCCGCGTTCTCCATGATCGCCTTGACGTCGGCGAAGTCGAGGTTGATGACGCCTGGCTGAGTGACCAGGTCGGAGATGCCCTGGACGCCCTGGCGCAGGACGTCGTCCGCCATCCGGAATGCTTCCTCGAGGGTGGTCTTGGAGCTGGCGACCTGTGCGAGCCGGTCGTTGGGAACGACGATGAGCGCGTCGACCTGGCTGCGCAGCGCCTTGATGCCTTCCTCGGCGGTGTCGTTGCGAATGCGCCCTTCGAACGCGAACGGCCGCGTGACGACGCCGATTGTCAGCGCGCCGGCCTCCTTGGCCAGCTCGGCCACGATTGCCGCCGAACCGGTTCCGGTGCCGCCTCCCATGCCGCAGGTGATGAACACCATGTCCGAGTCCTGCACCACGGCGGAGAGCTCAGTGCGGCTTTCGTCCGCGGCGTCGCGGCCGCGCGTCCAGTCACCGCCGGCACCCAGTCCGCGGGTGACCTTGTTCCCCATCTGGACCTTGACGTCGGCCTGGCAGCGTTCGAGCGCCTGCTTGTCAGTGTTGACCGCGATGAATTCGACCTTGAGCGATTTCGAGATCATGCGGTTGACGGCATTGCCGCCGCCTCCACCGCAGCCGACGACCTTGATTCGGGCTCGCCCTTCGTGCAACAGACTTTCCTTCATTGTTTCCTCCTGATCCGAATTTGCTTTGGCTATGGCGAGCTCCAGCTGATTTCGGGTTTGTTCTCTAGAAAAAATCGCGCAGCCACCTCACTGTTTTTTGATACGTGATGCCAAAGGTCGCCGTCTGGCGTGGGCCGTAGCCCTTGACGGGTGCCCGCGACCCCCACTTCACCAGACCCGCGGCGACGGCGAACGACGGTCCCTGCGCCTTGTCGGCCAGGCCCACGAGCCCTATCGGCTGGCCGAGCCGCGCGGAGGTGTTGAAGACGGACTGGGCGGCGTCCATCGTGCCCATGAGCCGCGACCCGCCGCCGCTGACGACAACGCCCGCCGGCAGCAGCTGGTCGAAACCCGTCTTGCGCACCTCTTCGCGCGCCATCTGGAAGATCTCGCGCATGCGCGGTCCGATGATCTCGGCGAGGAAGCGGCGCGGCAGGGCGGTGATCCTGTCGCCGCCGACCTGGCGCACCTCCACCCTCTCCGCGTGGTCGATCGCCTCCGGAAGTGAATGGCCGTAGTTGAGCTTGAGGCTCTCGGCCTCTTCGAGCGTCGTGCGCAGTCCGATCGCGATGTCGCTGGTGACGTGGTTGCCGCCGACCGGTAGGACCGCGAGGTGACGGACGGAGCCTTCGTTGTAGACGACCACGTTGGTCGTCCCCGCGCCGATCTCAATAAGACAGACGCCGAGCTCGATCTCCTGCTGGCTGAGCACGCCTTCGCCACCGGCGAGGCCAGCGCAAACGACGTCTTCGACGTCGAAGCCGGCGCCGTGCACGCACTTGATGGCGTTTTGAACCGCGGTCTGGGCGCCGGTGATGATGTTGGTCTCGACCTCGAGGCGGCGGCCGGTCATGCCGATCGCGTCGCGCACGCCGTCCTGGCCATCCACCGTGTAAGCGCGTGGGATGACGTGGATGACCTGGCGGTCGGAGGCGACGCTGATCGCCCTGCTTGCTTCGACCACGCGCTGCACGTCTTCATCTCCGATCTCGTGATCCGGCCGGGCGACGGCGACAACGCCGGTGGAGTTCTGGGACCAGAGGTGGGTGCCAGCGAGCGAGACCACGACCGACTCGATGCGCTGGCCGGCCATCCGCTCGGCGATGACAGCGGCGGCCTGGATGGACGCGATCGTCTTGTCGAGGTTCACGACCACGCCTTTGCGCAGACCTTCGGAGGGGCTCTCGCCCACCCCGACGACGGTCACGGGCGCGCCGGGGTCGTCAGACTCGGCGATGACAACGGCGACCCGGCTCGTGCCGAGATCGAGACCGACGGTTTTCTTCCGCCTAGACAAAACTGGTGGGATGCCTCCTGGAACGTAGAGATGACGTGATATGGGGCGGGTTGCCGGGAATTATATCGGCTCCCGGGCGGATTGGGGACTAGATTTTGTGGGTCGGGGCTGGGAATTGGGCAGGGCTTGTGGTCGGGCGCGGCTTGGGAATTCGCCGCGGTTGGGCCCAATCGCGGGTTTGGAGTGCGTTTTAAAGGCGCCGGGGGACCCAATCGCGGCATTCAAGCTCGATCACTGGTCAGCGGATGAACGTGAAGAACCGGAAGCCCGGCTCGAACTGAATCGGCGGGCTGGTGAGACACGCGGTTCCCACGCCGAAGAGCTTCGCGCTTTCGAGGGCATCAAAGCTCAGAACTTCGAACCCGCTTGCCTCGAGCCACCGCCGGATTTGCGGATTCATGTCAGGTTCCTGCCGGGCCCGAGTCCAGATCAGTGCTGCGTTGGGGGCGCAGAGCATCGATACGTTTCTGGTCGTGCATTCGACGTCAGCGTCCGAAACGTTGCCCAAAATCCCGCAGGCAAGAACGATGTCGGCCGGAATATTGAGAGCGTAGACGTCGCTCATCGATGCATCGGTCTCGATGATGTCGACCTGTTTCAAATCGGCGTTGGCAGCTGAGGCCCTCGCGAACTTAACGTTTTCCGGGTCCAGCTCGACGAGCACCGCGCGGACGTCGCCACCTCGTGGATGGTGCGGCAGAACCCCGATGACGTCGCGGCCCTGCCCGGCACACATGCTGATGAGTCTTATGGGCCCGGCCGGGGCTGCCGTCAACAGCTCTGAGAGCCGCCGCTGCACCGTCTTCAGCCGCTGGCTGAGCGGGCTGTCGGGATTGTCGTAATCGCGGTGCCACGCTCGATAGTCCCGCAACTTGCTCATAGGTAGTGCCGGCGGATCGCTCCCAGGTTGTTGAAGATCCGCACGCCGAAGGCGACGATCGCGGCGATCGAGAGATCGACTCCCAGCTTGTCCCCGAAATAGGTGAGGCCGGCGGCGAGAGTCATGTTTGTGAGCAGACCGCTGAAGAACACTCGCGGCTCGAACGATCCGGCGATATAAGCCTTGAAAGCGCCAAAGATCGAGTCCAGGGCGGCCAGAAGCGCGACGGCGGTGTAACGCGCGTACGTGATCGGGATGGTTACCGGCGACATCAGCCCGAGCAGCACGCCAAGGACCACGAAGATGATCGCGATAACGATTACTTGCATGCGTTCGCCGGTGTCGGGGATGGTTGAGGAGTTGCTCCAGGAGTCGGTGCCGGGGGCTTCGGTTGCAGCGACTTGTAACCCACGGCCGGCTCGGCGGGGTTCATCACGTTGACGTAGTCGAGGTCGGACGACGCGTAGTTCACCGTTCCGTTGATGGCCTTCAGCGCGGCCACCTTGTCGCGCAGCGTCAAGAACTCCTCAGGCGTCAGCACGCGGCCAAAGTAAACCTTCCAGCCGCGCTTGGTGACGAGCGTCAGCTGGCCGCAAGAGTCGAAGACGAACCCCCAGACCTCCACGCCGATCAAGCCCGGAAGGCGGCGCTGGATGTTGACCAGCACGGTGAGCAGCTGCATGTCCAGCGGGCGGTCCCCCGCCCGCGGATCCGCGCCCGCGGGACCCTGCACGTCCACCAGCGGTCCCGTCGGGGTGGCCGGGCCCAGGACTATCGCCTGGTCCGAAAGGAAAAAGAGCTTGCCGGTCTTGCCGGCGTGATATCCGGCGATGGGCTGCCACTCGCTCACCCTGATCACCACGACTCCTGGCAGCTGCGGGACCACCGTCGCGGTGCGAACCCACGTCTCGTTCATAAGACGCCGGCGGCTGGATTCGCCGTCCACCGAAAGAACCGAGGCCCCTTCGACCAATCCCGCGGCCCGCGCAACCTGCGCCCTGGTCATGTGCTGGGCGCCCGTCACGTCGACCATCTGCACCTGCAGGGAGGGCCCGAACCAGAGCCACGCCAAAACTGCACATTCCGCGACCGCGACTCCGACGGCCACTCCACGCCACGCCCAGCGCACGTCCGGCTCGCGCAGCGCCTGCTCCGAGCGCGTCCACAGCTGCCCCTTCAGCGGCTCCGAATGCTCGAGGCCGCCGCGCCAATCCATGCGCGGCATCAGGGATCGGCGGCGGCGAAACCTCATGCCGCCGGCGGGCCGACGCGACGTTCAGAGCGACCGACCGCATGGTCGACAAGGCGCGTGCACAGCTCCTCGAAGGTGATTCCCGCGGCGCGGGCGGCGTCGGGCAGGAGCGACAGCTCGGTCAGCCCGGGCACCGTGTTGACCTCCAGCACCCATGGGTTGCCGTGCGAATCGATGATCATGTCGACACGCGCCATGCCGGCGCCGCCGAGCAGTTCGAACGCGCGACGCGCGGCATCGGTGGCCGCAAGTTGAGCGCGTTCCGAGATGCGGGCCGGGATGATGTGGTGCGACTTTCCCGCGGTGTACTTCGCGTCGTAGTCATAGACGGGGTTGTCGCTGACGATCTCGAGCGTCGGCAGCACCTGGACCTCGGGCGTCGCCAACACGCCGACGGTGATCTCGGTGCCGGCGGCGAACTTCTGGATCATGACGCGCCGGTCGTAGCGGGCGGCGTTGACCAGGCCGCTCGCCACCTCGTCAACATTTTTCGCGATCGTGAGCCCGATGGTCGAGCCCTCGCGCACCGGCTTGATGACCAGCGGCAGCTCATACGTCTTGACCAGGCGTTCGACCAGCTCCGGCGCTATGCCCTGCGTGATCTCGATCTCCTCGAACATCGGGATCTTCAGTCCGGCGCCCGCCATCATCGCGTTCGCGCGTGCTTTGTCCATGCACAGCGCCGACGCGAGCACGCCTGACCCGGTGTATGGCAACCCAAGGAGCTCGAGCATCCCCTGCACGGTGCCGTCTTCGCCGAGGCGTCCATGCAACGCGTTGAAGACGCAGTCGAATCCTCCATCGCGCAAAACGTCCCATGTCGCGAGGTCGATGTCGACTCCGGTGACGTCGTGCCCGCCCATGCGCAGCGCCTTTTCCACCTGGGCGCCCGACTTCAGCGAGACCTCACGCTCGGCCGACTTCCCTCCGCGAAGAACCGCAACCTTCACTTCTTGAACTTCCCCACCAGCTCGACCTCGGTCTCCAGCTCGATGTTGAAGCGGCGCCGGACCTCGGCCTGGATGCGCTCGATCAAGCGCTTGACGTCGGCCGCCGTCGCGCCGCCCTCGTTGACGATGAAGTTGCCGTGCAGCGGCGAGACCACTGCCCTTCCTTCGCGAGCGCCCTTCAGGCCCGCGGCCTGAACCAGGCGACCCGCCGAATCGCCGGGCGGGTTCTGGAAGACGCTGCCGCAGTTCTTGGTCTTGATCGGCTGAGTCTCGTTGCGTTCCTTCGTGAGCTTGGCCATCAGCGCCTTGGCGGCCTCGCCGTCACCGCGCTCCAGCTGGATCTTCGCCTGGATCACGAGTCCGCCCTTCAGCGCTCCGTCGCGCAGCGCAGAGCTGCGATAGCGGAAGTGGAGGTCAACCGGGTTCCAGGTCTTCCTTCCCGCCCCCGGCATGAACCCTTCGACCTCGACGATGACCTCGCGCATCTCTTTGTTCCAGGCACCGGCGTTCTGATAGACCGCGCCGCCGACCGTGCCTGGGACGCCGATCGCGAACTCGAAGCCGACGAGCCCGGCGTCGGCGGCGATACGCGCGAGCCGCATCATCTTCAGGCCTGCCCCCGCACGTAGCTGCCTGCCTTCGACGTGGAAGTCGCGGTTGACGACGCGGACGACCAGGCCCTCGATGCCGGCGTCGGCGATGAGGAGGTTGGTGCCGGCGCCAAGGAGCATGTACGGGATGTCTCGCTCGGCAGCGCCCTTGAGCACTTCCTCGATCGCCTGCGGTTTGCTCATCTCGACGAAGAATTCGGCGGGACCGCCAATACCAAAAGACGTGCGCGAAGCAAGCGGCTCGTCCTCGCTGACCCCGGGCAGCGCCCGCAGCCACTTGACTTTAGACGCGGTGCGCCAGCTCATCGCCCAACTTGTTGATGTCGCCCGCACCCATCAGGAGCAGGAGGTCGCCAGGTCCGACCAGGCCCTCCAGCATCTCGCGTGCGGTCTTGAAATCGCCGGCGTAGGTCGCGTTCGGAAGCTGATGCGCCAGGTCCGAGGCCTGGACCCCCGTCGTGTTCTGCTCGCCGGCGCTGTACACATCCAGCACGAGCACCTTGTCCGCACCTGTGAATGCTCGCGTGAAGTCGTGCATCAGCGCTGACAGGCGCGAATATCGATGCGGCTGGAACACGACGATCAGCCGCCGGTGTCGCAGCTCGCGCGCGGCCTCGATCGCCGCCCGCACCTTGGTCGGGTGATGGGCGTAGTCGTCATAGACGGTCGCGCCCTGGAAGATACCGAGGAGCTCCATGCGCCGGTGCGCGCCCGGGAATGACTCCAACGCGGAGGCAACCTCGGCGAACGGCACGCCGATCTCGAGCGCCATCGCCGCGGCCCCCGTCGCGTTCTGGATGTTGTGACGGCCCGGTTGCTTCAGGTTGATGCGGCCCAGCTCGTTTCCGCCGTGATGGATCGGGAAGGGACGGACGGGTTCGCATCGATACGTCGCATCGTGACGAAATCCGTAGGTGACGCGCCGAGCCTTCGGTTTCAGCTCACGGGCCAGCTCATCGTCCGCGCACACGACGGCCAGGCCATCGGGCGGCAAATTCTGAACGAACCACTGAAAGAGGTCGCGGACCGCGGTGACGTCCCGGAACTGATCCGGATGGTCGAGCTCGATGTTGGTGACGAGGGCACGTTGGGGGTGGTGAAGAGTGAGCGTGCCGTCCGACTCGTCCGTCTCCGCCACCAGCCACTTCGACCGGCCGGCGCGCGCGCTGGCCCCGTCGCCCACGAGCACCGTCGGGTCGTATCCCGCGGTGACGAGAATGTGCCCGACCATGTGGGTCACGGTCGTCTTGCCCGCGGTGCCGGCGATGGCGATCGAGTCGGAATCGTTGATGAGCTCTGCCAGCATCTCGGCCCGGCTCAGCACCTTGACGCCCATCGCGCGCGCCGCGTCCAGCTCCGGCGAGCCCTTGATCGCTCCGCTGTAGACGAGCAGGTCCTGGAACAGCACGTGCTCAGGGTCGTGGCCGATCATGATGCGCACTCCCGCCGCGTCGAGCTCCTCGGTCGTCTCCGACTCCTTCGCGTCGCAGCCGCTGACCTCGTCGCCGCGGGCCAAGAACACGCGCGCCAGAGCGGACACCCCCGCGCCGCCCGCACCCATCAAGTGGACCCTCATGACTTGTTTTGCGCCGTTCGCGCGGCCGGCGTTCGCGCGACCTCGTTGAGAACTTCGAGCACTCGCTTCGCGGCGTCGCGTCTGCCGGCCGCAGCCGAGGCCTTCGCCATGGCGCGCAGCCGGTCGTCATCGAGTCCCTCGATCGTCGCGATCAAGCTCTTTCCGCTGAGCTCGGCGTCAGCAATTCGAACCGCGGCGCCGGCTTCGACCATTGAGGCGGCATTTTCCTCCTGGTGGCCACCGCCAAACGTGCCGGGAACCAGGATCATCGGCAGCCCGACCGCGGTGGCTTCGGCGATGGTGCCGACACCCGCCCGGCTCACTATCAGGTCGGCGCTCGTCATCAGGTCGGGCATGTCATCAGTGAAAGCCATCCCCCGGTAGCACGCACGAGCATTCCGTTCTACGCCCGCGGCGCCTTGCTGCCCCGCCACGTGCACCACCTCTTCGAACCTGCTGCAGAGCTGATCGATTGCGGACCACACTGCGTGGTTGAGATTGCGCGCGCCCTGGCTTCCGCCGGTGACCAGAAGCCTTCGCGGCGGCACGTCCGGCGTGCGCGGCATGAAGCCTTTACGAAGCGGGACGCCCGTCAGCTCGATCCGGCGAGCTTTGAGCCGCTTTTCGGTCCCCGGCAGGGTGGTGCAGATCGCGGCGGCGCCGCCGGCAAAGAGTCGCGTCGCCAGGCCTGGGCGCACGTCCTTCTCATGCAATACATAAGGAATGCCGCGAAGGCGGGCGGCGGCGACCGCGGGGGCCATCACGTACCCGCCCATGCCGAGCACGACGTCGGGGCGGAAGCGATCGACGACGCGAAGGCCGGCTCGCAGGGCGGCCGGGACCAGGTACGGAAGGGCGACGTTCTTCCACACCGCGTCGCGGTCGAGGCCGCGGATGTTGATGGTGGCCAGGTCGAAACCGGCGGCAGGCACGAGTCGTTCCTCCGGCCCGCGCGTGCGGCCGACAAGAAGCAGGGCACCGTCCGGCTCCTCAGCGCGAAACGCTCGGGCGACCGCGAGAGCCGGAAACAGGTGTCCGCCGGTCCCTCCGCCAGCGATCAATAGCCTCATCTCCAGAGGTGTGGCCGGAGGGGCGGCCGAGAGATTTGGAGGTCCAGGCGGCCCGAGCCGAAGGCAGGGGTGGCCCTGCTAGGTGCGCATCTGAAGATGCGCGACGACGCAGGGACGGGCCCCCTAACGCCCGGCACGGGCCGCATGGGCTCCAAAGCTCCGGCTGCCATCTCTGGTCACACCTCTAATTCCTAGTGAAGATCCTGTGCCACTCCGGGCGATGGAGAGCAGAACACCGACGGCCGCAAGCTCGGTCGCCACCGCCGTCCCCCCGTAGCTGAAGAACGGTAGCGGCACGCCCGTCACCGGCAGCGTGTTGGTCACCGTCGCCATGTTCAACAATGCTTCAAAGCAGATCCACGTCGTGATCGAAGCCGCCAGCCCGACTCCGAAGCGGTCCGGCGCGCGAAGGGCGGCGCGGTAGCCGCGCAGGCCGAAGAACAGGAAACCGAGCATCACCAGCGTGGTGCCGACAAGGCCGGTCTCCTCGCCGAGGATCGCGAAGATGAAGTCGGTGTGCGCCTCCGGCAGCCAGCCGTACTTCTCGATGGAGTGGCTGATGCCGACCCCGAACCATCCTCCCGAAGCGAGTCCGTAGAGCGACTGCGTCGCCTGGAAGCCCGCGCCCAGAGGATCCGCGAATGGATTCTTGTACGCGGCGAGCCTTGCGAAGCGGTACGGCTCCAACACGGTGAGGGCGACAAAGCCGAGTGCAAGGGCGCCCACCAGCAGGACCATGTGCCGGAGCCGGCCGCCGCCCGCCCAGTACACGCTGACGAAGATGCCGACCATGACGACCGACGTACCCAGGTCGCGCTGCAGCATTAATAGGACGAGGACGCCGGCGAGCATGGCGGCAAAAGGGACGAACACCTTCTGGAACTCACCGATCCGTGCGGAGTTCTTGTCGATCCAGTGCGCAACGAACACCGCGAATGCGAGCTTGCCAAGCTCCGACGGCTGAAAAGTTCCGAGAGGTCCCGCGTCGAACCACCGCCGAGCGCCATTCACGGTCACGCCGAGGTGCGGCACCAGCACGAGGATCATCAATAGCGCGGCCGCCACCGCGCCTGCCGGCGCGAGCGGCCGCAGGCGGTGATAGTCGATGCGGCTGAGTACGAACAGCGCAACGAAACCGATGAGCATCCACGCGGCCTGGCGTTCGGCGAAATAGAAGGCCGACTGATGCTGCGTGTAGGCCTTGGCCACGCTGGCGCTGCTGACCATCACAAGGCCCGCGGCACACAGGAGGACCGTGGTGAACAGAAGCAGCCGGTCGGGCTGACGGCCTTCTCGGGACGCCGTGCTCATGCCGCGAACCGCTTGTGGACCAGCGCCTTGAACTGATTGCCCCGGTCCGCGTAATCCTTGAACATGTCGAAGCTCTTGTAGGCAGGGCTGAGCAGCACGACGCCACCCTTGCGGGCGAGGTCCGACGCCACGGCCACCGCCTGCTCGAGATCCGAAGCCCGCAGGACCCTGGGATGATCGCGCAGCGCCTCGCGCAGCGCCTCGGTGGAGGCCCCGATCAGCACGACGGCCTCGGTGTGGGCCAGGACGTCGGCCACCCACTCCCTGAGCTCGAACCCGCTGCCGTAGCCACCGGCAATCAGTACCAGTGGCGAGCCTGGGAACGCGTTCACCGCCACCCGGCCGGCGTCAGGGTTGGTGGCCTTTGAATCGTTGAACCAGCGAACCCCACCCCATTCGCCGACGAGCTCGAGCCGGTGCTCGACGCCTTTGAACGAGCGGATGGCGACCCTGATCGCATCGTCGGACACTCCCGCGATCCGTGCGACCGCCGCGGCCGCGAGCGCGTTCTCCATGTTGTGCCGGCCGGGAAGCGGCATCGGGGGCGGCGGCTGGTGCTGGTCGAACCACACGACCTGGGCGCGAGTGCGAGCCGCGAGCCCGCGGACCACCTCATCGCGGCCGTTGAGCACCGCGAAATCGTCGGGCCCGGCGAACTCGACGGCGCGCGCCTTCAGGTCGACGTAGCGCTCGAAAGTCCTATGACGATCGAGGTGGTCGGGGGTGATGTTGAGGATCACGCCCACGTGGAGGCGTGGCCGCTCGACCGACTCGAGCTGAAACGTCGAGAGCTCGAGCACCACCCAGTGCTCGGGGGTGATCTCATCGAGACGGTCGAGCACAGTGTCTCCGATGTTGCCGCCGACGATCACCGGCAGGTCGCCCGCGGCGAGCACATCCCCAGTGAGCGCGGTCGTCGTGGTCTTGCCGTTGGTGCCCGTGATTCCCACCACGGTTCCCGGACAGAGCTTGAGAAACAGGTCGATCTCGCTCGAGACGGGGATGCCCCGAGCGCGGGCGTCATTCAGAAGCTGCGAATCCCAGGGCACGCCGGGGCTCGCGTAGACGATGTCGACGCCATCGAGTGTCCCGGCTTCGTCGCCGAGCCTGAGGTCGACGCCGGGAGGCATCTGCGCGATCTCGTCGCGCAGCTGCGCCGCGGGCTTGCGATCGAACACCCGCACGGATTCGCCCGCGCGAGTCAGGTGGGTGGCCAGCGCGATCCCGCTGCGCGCGGCGCCCACTACGAGCGCGGTCAAGTGGCCAGCCGCACCACCACAGCCGCGGCCAGCGCCGAGACAAGCCCCACGCCCCAGAACGAGAGCGCGATGCGATTCTCAGACCAACCCTGGTGGTGAAACGTGTAGTGGATCGGGGTCATCTTGAAAATGCGGCGTCCGCCGCTGGCCTTGAAGTAGGCCACCTGAATGATGACAGACAGCGTCTCGAATACGAATACCAGGCCGATCAGGGGCAGCAGCAGCAGCATGCCCTGCTGGATGGCCATCGCCGCCAGCGCGTACCCGATGGCGAGCGCGCCGCCGTCGCCCATGAAGACGCGCGCGGGATAGCGGTTGAAGACGAGGAACGCGACCAGCGCACCACACAGGCTGAGGGCGACTGCTTTCTCGCCCGGCTGCGCATGCGTGAAGAGAAGCACGAGGGCGCCGATAGCGATCAGCGAGAGCCCGCCCGCCAAGCCATCCATGCCGTCGGTCAGGTTTACAGCGTTCGCGGTGCCGGCGATCGCCACGACCGCAAGCGGGAACAGAATCCAGAAGGAAGATGGAAGGAAGAGCTGGTGCATGCCGCCGAACTGGAGGGCGAGGTAGGCAACCGGAATCGCCAGGACCACCTGGATGGGGAACTTGAGCCGCGCGGGAATTCCGCGAGTGCCGACCACTAACTTGCTGCGGTCGTCGGCAAAACCGATCAGGCCGCCAACGATGAGACCGGCGACCCCGGGCACCACACCTCGGTGGCCGGCCACCACGGCGAGCAAGCCGCCGCTGATCGCGATCGCGACGAAGACGATGCCGCCGCCGGTCGGGGTGCCGGCTTTTTTCTGGTGGCTTTCCGGCAGCTCATCCTGGATGACCTGGCCGGCCTTCATGCGCCGTAGGGCGCGAATGGTAGGCGGATAGATGACTAGCCCGATGACGAAGGCCACCACGAAAGTGATCAGGTCGAGAAACATGGCTGGGCGCCTCGACGAGAGATTTGGTGGCCAGGGGCCCCTCCCGTGGCGAAGCCACGGGGACCCCAGTGGACGGGCCGAGCACCGGAACGAGCGCATCCGTTGATGCGTGAGCGAGAAGCGGAGGCCGCAACAACGCAGATGGACCGCCTGGGCGCCGAAGATCCGTCGAGGCCGTCCGGCCAGGCTTCTCTGATCAAGTCTCTGTCAGCTCGCGAACGACCTCGTCGAGATGCGACGAATGCGATCCCTTGATCAGGACCCGGTCGCCCTCCCGCGCATTGCGGCGCACCCAGTCCCGCGCCGCAGGCCGGCTGGTCACGAGCTCAGCGCCGGCCGCCTCGGCCAAGGTCCGCGCGCGTTCGCCGTCGAGCACGCATACCGCGTCGAAGACCTCAGCGGCGCGGGTTCCCACACGCCGGTGCGCGTCCTCCGACAGGGCGCCCAGCTCACTCATCTGGCCGAGCACCGCCAGCAGGCGCCCGCGGCGCGGGCTCTCCACAAGCGCTTCGAAAGCGGCGAGCATGGATTCGGGGCTCGCGTTGTAGGCGTCGTCAACGACCGAATAGCCGGCAGCCACAGGCAGCTCCTGAAGGCGATGTTCGACCTCGACTTCAGCCAGCGCTTGCGCGCCCTCTTCGAGCGGCACGCCAGTGGACACGCCCGCCGCCAGCGCCGCCACCGCATTCAAGGCCTGGTGCCTGCCTTCGAGGCTCAGGCGGACGTCGACGCCGCGGACCGAGAACTGCGAACCACCTCCCGTCAACGACCGGTAGCCCTCCGCCCGATAGTCACCCTTCGTGATGCCGAAGCTCGCGACTTTCGCGGAGGTCATCGCGACCAGCATCGGGTAGAACTGATCGTCGGCGTTGAGAACTGCGACGCCATCCTCAGGAAGCCCGGCGACCATCTCGCCCTTGGCACGGGCAAGGTGTTCCTGTGACTCGAAGAACTCCATGTGGACGGTGCCGATGTTTGTGATGACGCCCATCGAGGGCCGCGCCAGCGCGACGAGGCGCGCGATGTCGCCCGCGCGCTGCATGCCCATCTCCGCGACCAGTGCAGTGTGCTCGGGCTCGAGGGAAAGGATGGTGAGGGGGACACCGGTCTCTGTGTTGAGGTTGCCGCTGGTCTTCTTGACGTTGAGGCGTTTGGAGAGGATCGCCGCGATCATCTCCTTGGTCGACGTCTTTCCGTTGCTGCCGGTGACCGCCACGGTCAGCGGGCTGACGCGCCGGAGGGTGAAGGACGCAAGCGAGAAAAGCGCCGCCCACGCGTCGGGCACGCGGATCTCGACAATCCCGTGCGGGACGTCTAGGCGCCGCTCGACGACGACTCCGGTCGCCCCGCGCTTGATCGCGTCGCTGACGAAACGGTGTCCGTCCATCTCAGCGCCGCGCAGGGCGAAGAACAGCCCTCCGTGCACTACCTCGCGCGAGTCCGTGTGAAACGTGGAGAAGGTGTTACCGACCTGGGTGCCGCCGACCTCGCCGCCCCCGGTCGCCTCGAGAATCTCGAGGAGGGATAACCGCATGTCTATATGAGAACGGTTATCTCGGGTTTGGTGTTATGTGCCAATTCACCACCATTGCCTGGGCGATCGTCCTCCAGATCGGCGCGGCGGTGAAATAGCCATCGTTCAGCGTCCAGTCGCGGTCACTTCCGTCGACGTGGGGTTTGCGGACGACGACGAGCATGGTGAAGCGCGGGTTCTTCGCCGGCAGGAACCCGACGAACGACGCCCAGACGTCCTGCGTGTACTGCCCGTTGACAGGAATCTGCGACGTGCCGGTCTTGCCCGCCTGATCGAGCTCGAAGCCCTTGACCCGCGAGTTCCAGCCGGATCCGTGCTGGACGACCGACTGCATCATCGTGGTCATCTTCTCGGCAGTCTCGGGGGTGACCACCTGGCGCTGCGGCTCGAGCAGGAGCGGGTTGATCTTGGTCCCGACTCGTTCCATGACATGCGGCGGCGCGTACTTGCCGCCGTTGGCGATCACGTTGATCGCGGCGAGCATCTGCACCATGTTGGTGTCGATGCCCTGGCCGAAGGCCGCCGTCGCGTACTGCGCGTCGGCCATCTTGTCCGGGGGCGGCGGCAGCAGGCAGGTTTCGCCGCCCACGTCGATGCCGCTTGGCTTGGTGAGGCCGAAACCCTGCAGATAGTTGTAGAAATTCTCATGCCCCTCCGCCTGCATGGCCTTCATCGCGCCGACGTTGAGCGAGTGCTCGAGGACGTAGGTGTAGTTGACGTTGCCGTGATTGCGGTGGTCCCAGTCGGAGATGCGGTAGCCGCCGACGTTCAGGTATCCCGGGTCGTTGATCACCGTGTCAGGGGCGATCGCGCCAGAGTTGATGGCTCCCGCGAGGGTCACCACCTTCATCACCGAGCCCGGCTCGTAAACGGAGGTGGCGATGTTGTCCTTGAAGAGCGCGGCGTCCGTGTGGACGAAATCGTTGGCGTTGTATGTGGGGTAGTCGGCCCACGCGACGATCCCGCCCGTGGTCGGATCCATGATCAGCACGCTGCCACTTTCGGCGTGGTATCTCCGGACGCCTTCGGCAAGTGCCTGCTCGGATGCGTACTGGATGCTGGCGTCAAGCGAGAGGACCACGTCGGACCCGTTCACCGGGGCCTGATGAATGTGCGATCCGAGCACGATCTCCCGGTTGGCCAGGTCGCGGAAGCTCGAGATGTAGCCAGGAGTACCCGCGAGCTGCTTCTGATACTTGGCCTCGAGGCCGTAGTCCCCGGCGGTGCCGTCGTACTTGACGAAGCCCAACAGGTTCGCGGCGAGCGTGGTACCAGGGGCGATCCCGGGCAGGTAGGAGCGCTGTGTCTCGTCCTCAAGCCCAACGCCTGGCAGCTTGAGCGCGCGGAGCTTGTCGGCCTTGTCCTTCGGAAGGCGGCGCGAGATGTACGCGAACTTGGCACCTGATTGGAGCGTGGTCATGACCTTCGCGCGGTCGACTCCGAGGACGGCGGCCAGCCCGTCCGCGACGCGGTCGCGCTGCGTTGCAGTGATCTGGTCCGGGGAGACGAACGCGGAGTAGACCTTCGTGTTGACGACCAGCTGCGTGAGGTTGCGGTCGAAGATCGCGCCGCGGATCGCGGGCAGCTCGACGACCTCTCGGTACTGGGCCTGCGCTTGCTGCGCGAGCTGGCCGTGGCGGGCGATCTGCCAGTACGCCAGTCGCGACCAGACCATTCCCGCCAGCACCAGCGCGATGAGGACCATGGCGAGAATGCGGAGGCGAGTAGAGCCGACGCGCTCCAGACGCGGGGCCCTCTTGCGGACCCCGACTGACACTATCGGGTAGCCGCCGCCACGTCGCGCGTGACCGTGTTGATTACGGCAGCCACCGCGCGTGCCCAAAGGGGCGTCGTGTCGTAGTGGGCGGCGCCCACGGGCGCCGTGAGGTCAATCGCCACGGCTTGACCTGCCACGTAGCCCGAGGGCACGACTCGCTGCATGCCGCTCTGCGCGGCCTGCTGCTGGACCTGGGCCGGAGCGTGGAGGGTCACCTCCTGGTAGCGGAGCTGGTCCTGCTCGGCGATGAGCTGACGCTGCTGGTCCTGCAGGCGCGTGATGTCGTAGGACGACTGCGTGATCTGGGCCGCAAGTCCGAGGTAGAAGAGGACCGCGATCAGGACGGCGCCAACGCCAAGGTAGGCGTGACCGAACGAGCTCAGTTGCAGCTTTTCGGCCGCGGTCGAGCTCGCCACCTGCATGAATCCGCGCGTGCGCCGTCGCCGCCGTGGGGCGGGAGCTAGCTTTACGCCTGCGATGCTCAGGCGACGTCGCGCCAATATTCGGGTTGATGTCAAGACGTGTGCCTCATCTTTTGGTGGGAATGGCGCCTGGTGGCCGGAGGGGTTAGTCGGCCACCAGGACTTTGTGGAAATCAGATCTTTTCCGCCACTCGAAGGCGGGCGGACCGCGCTCTGGGGTTGATCGCGACCTCCTCGTCGGACGGCCGCATTGGACGGCGGGTGATGATGCGAAGAGTGGCCCGGTGGTCGCAGGTGCAGACTGGCTGCTGGGGTGGGCAGATGCAGTCTTTTGACTCGACGTTGAAGAATGACTTGACCAAACGGTCTTCCAGGGAGTGGAAGCTGATCGTCGCCATACGACCACCGGGTGTAAGTGTCACAAGAGCTGCTCGTAATCCTGCTTCGATCTCGCCTAGCTCGTCGTTGACCGCTATGCGGAGACCCTGAAACGTCCGGGTTGCAACGTTGATGTTCTTCGGCCACGCCGCTCGCGGAACGGCGGCCTCGATTGCCTCGACCAGGTCGCGTGTCGTGCGCAGCGGGCGCCGCGCCACTATGAACAATGCGATCCGGCGAGCCCATTTCTCTTCGCCGAACTCTCGGAGGATTCGTTCGATCTCGCGGCCGTCGGACTCGTTGACGAGCTTCGCGGCGCTGAGACCGGTGCTCGGATTCATCCGCATGTCGAGCGGGCCTTCGCTCTGGAAGCTGAAGCCTCGCTGGGGGTCGTCGATCTGGTTGCTGGAGAGACCGAAGTCGAAGAGGATCAGGTCGGCTTTCTCGAAGCCATTCTGGGCGCTGATCGAGCCGAGCTCGGAAAAGCGTCCGTGAACAATCACCGCGGAAGGCCCGTATTGGGCCAGCGCCACCCGAGCAGCGTCCGCCGCGGTGGGATCGCGGTCGATCCCGAGCAGCCGGCCGCCGGGTGTGATCCTCTCCAGGATCTTGCGGGCATGGCCCGCCTGCCCGAGGGTGCAGTCGATCGCGACCGCCCCGACTCGGGGCTGGAGCAGCTCTATTACCTCTTGTGAAAGTGCGGGTTGGTGTGGACTCAGTGTCCGGAGATCACCTTGTCAGCGAATTCGGTAAAGCGACCTTGCGCGTCTGCGGTGTAGCTGTCCCATCGGGCCTCGGGCCAGATTTCCACCCGAGATCC
>JALYSJ010000167.1 GCA_030854855.1 Candidatus Dormiibacterota bacterium | reverse complement strand
GACGTGCGCGGCACGGCAGTCCTCTGCGAGGCAGCGCGCAAGCATCGCCACAAGGCATTCCTGCTGGTGAGTACCGACGAGGTCTATGGCGACGTGCATACAGGCAGGTCACGTGAGGATGACGGCTTCAAGCCTCGCAGCCCGTACTCGGCGAGCAAGGCCGGCGGCGAGCACCTGGCGCGCGCCTATGCGGAAAGCTTTGGGCTTCCGCTGCTCGTCACGCGTGGATCGAACAACTACGGGCCGTACCAATATCCCGAAAAGCTGATTCCAGTCCTGATCACCAACGCCATCGACGACATGCGCTTGCCGCTCTACAACGATGGTTCCGCGGTGAGGGATTTCGTTTACGTGGAAGACCACTGCCGCGCCATCGACATGGTCCTCTTCGAAGCACCGATCGGCGGCGTGTACAACGTGGGTACAGGAGTCGAGACCTCGGGCCTGAAGGTGGCGGAGGCGGTGCTCGAGATCCTTGGCAAGCCGCGAAGCCTCATCGAGTACGTCGCCGACCGGCCCGGCCACGACTACCGGTACGCCCTCGACATCGCGCGCATCACGGAGCTTGGCTGGGAGCCGGCGGTCAGCCTGCCCGAGGGGCTCGAGCGCACGGTGAACTGGTATCTCGAGCATCCGGAGTGGTGGCGCCCGCTCAAGTCGGGCGAGTACTGGGACTACTACAAGCAGAACTACCGCCCGCTTACCGCAGGCCGCTGAAAAGCCGATCGACGGATCTGCGCCGCCCATTTCCGCCGCTGGCTATGTCAGCTCCTGCGGTCCTCGCTCATGTATGCCTGATACATTCGCTCCGGTCTTCGTCGCTTCCTCGCCAGCGACGGTCTGTGCGTCGCAGCTCTCCCCGCTCGCTTTTCATCGGCCTGAAGACTTCCTGAACCGGCCGGCCATACCGCTGCCGTACCACTTCAGGTAGCGCGGGAGCCAATGCCAGAGCTGAAAACGGCTCGTTCCTGCGGTGCGGTCGCGCCAGGTTGTCGGCACCTCGGCGATCCGCATGCCGAGGCGGTAAGCCTTCACCGTGAGCTCGATGCCGAGCTCGAAACCGCCGGTCGACTCGATCGTCACCTGGTTGAGCAGCCGCTTCGAGTAGAGCCGGAAGTTGCTGGTGGCGTCGTGCACCGGAACACCGCCGAGCCAGTGAAGGGTCAAGCCCGCCCCGCGTGACATCGTGCGCTTGAGCAGCGGGCCGCCAAGCTGGCGGCCGCCGCGCATGTAGCGCGAACCGGCCACGACGTCAGCTCCCCCACGCGCAAGCTGGTACATCGGATCGATGTCGTCGGGGTTGTCCGACCCGTCACCCATCGTGATCAGCACGTAGGGCGCTCGCGCGGCGCGGAGTCCGGACTTCATTGCGTTGAGGACGCCGCGGCCGAGAGTGTTGCGGTGAAGGCGAAGCTCCGGCATCTCGGCCTGCAGTCGCTTGACGACCTCCACCGTCGTGTCCTCGTCGAAGTCGTGCACCACCAGCACCTCGAGCGGTCGCGCGTGCGTTCGCTCCACGACCCCACGCAGCGTCGGCACCACGTTCTCGCCCTCGTTGTAGACCGGAATGACAATGCTGAGAGCCGGCGAGTCGCTGATCAGATGCGGCCCGCCTTGATCTCTTCGCGAATCCACGGAATCACCTCGCCGAGCACCTCGTCGAGCGAAGTCGTGGCTTCGAAGCCAAGCACTTCACGCGCCTTGCGCACGTCTGGCACGCGCATCTGGACATCGTGCTCGTAGGGAGGGTCCGAGACGAAATTGAGAGGGCGGTCGGGGCCGTGAACCTTGCCCCAGATGACCTCTGCCAGCTCGCGCACCGTCGTCGAGCGAGCCGTCGACAGGTTGAAGTCCTCGTTCAGCGCATTCTCGGATTCGATGGCGATACGGATGCCGCGCGCGAGGTCTCCGCCGTAGGTGTAGTGCCTCACCTGGCTGCCGTCGCCGAGGATGTGCAGCGGGTCCTGTCCTTTCAACGCCTTCTGGCAGAGGTCGGGCACGACGTGGCTCATCGCGAGTTTGACGTTCCCGCTCATGACCTGGTGGTCGCGCAGCGCGCGCCGCTCGCCGACGCCGACGCAGTTGAACGGTCGCACGATGGTGAAGGGCAGGCCGTATTGCTCCAGCGCGCCGTGGGCGAAGAACTCGGTCGCTAGCTTCTGAAATCCGTAGGTCGATTTCGGTGGCGGGCTGGTGATTTGGGCGCCTTCGGGGGTGGGGAAGACGGTGGACGATTCGAACACCATGCTGCTCGAGATCACGGTGATCTTCTGCAGCCGGCCGCTCCTGTGACCGCTGATCGCGGCGTCGAAGGTGGCGGCGCAGATCCTCTCGTTTTCCGCGAGCAGGTCGTAGGCGAATTCGTGGAAGTAGGAGATGCCGCCGATCATGGCGGCGCCCGCGACCAAGTGGTCGCAGTCCGCCGCGAGCTCGGTGAGCAGCTTTGCGTCCTTAGCGTCACCTTGCACGAGGCGGTAACGCGGATCGCCGTCGAAGCTGCGCTTGACCGGTCCGTACTTGCTGAAGTTGTCGACGCCGACCACTTCGTGCCCGGCCTGGAGCAGGTCCGCAACGAGGTAGCCGCAGATGAAGCCGGCGGCGCCGGTGACCAGGATCTTCACGCGT
>JALYSJ010000162.1 GCA_030854855.1 Candidatus Dormiibacterota bacterium | reverse complement strand
TGGTGTCGTTTTTCCAGCGCCAATCTGATCTCCCTCATCACTTTGTCGACTTCGGCGTCCGTCAGGGTGCGCTCGGGGCTTCGGAAAGTCAAGGTGAACGCGATGCTCTTGTTTCCTTCGGGAACCTGGGTGCCATGGTATTCGTCGAAGGCTCGCGCCATCACCAGCAGCTCGCCGCCGGACTCCTGGATGGCCGCCAGCAGCGAGCTCGCGGCAACATGGTCTTCCACGACAACAGCCAGGTCTCGCTCGACCGCGGGGAATCTCGGCAGCGGCTGGGCTCGAGGCGCTTGCGAGGCAGCCAACACCGGCTCAATGTCGATCTCGAACGCCACCAGGCGACCATCGAGCCCAAGGGTCGTCCCCACTGTCGGGTGCAGTTCGCCGAGGTAGCCAAGCTGGCGTCCTTCGAGCGTCACCGCGGCGCAGCGACCCGGATGAAACAGCTCGGCGGCTCCGCGCTTATACGCCAGGGCCGGTGCCGACAACGCCTCAACGCAGGCCGTAAGGACCGACTTGAGCCTATAAAAGGCCAACCGCCCTGATTCGGCGCTGCTGCCTGCGCTCGCGACGGCGGCCAATCGCAACGGCTCTTCCGGCTGACTGTTCTTCTCACCCACCTTGGCGAGAAATACAGAGGCGATCTCATAGACGAGGACCTCGTCTCGGCCGCGGTCGCGGTTCAGCGCGACGGTGTCGACAAGCGATGGCAGAAGCCAGGTGCGCAGCGTGTCCATGTCATCGCTCAGAGCATTCGAAACGCGCATTGCGTAGGCGGCGACGCGCAATGCTTCGAGCTTGCGACCCGATACCAGCGCCGGATTCCACGTCTCCGTGAAGCCTGCCCCCGCCAACACTTCGCGCGCCGTATCGAGACGGCGGTCGATGCTCGGCACAAGCGGCTTCCAGGTGTCGTGCCGCCTGCCGGGCAAGGTCGGCGGGACGCGGTCGTAGCCCCACACGCGGCCCACCTCTTCGACGAGGTCTTCGGGAATCGTCACATCCAGCCGAAAGACGGGAGGCAGAACATCCCATTCGCCGTCGCCGAGCACTTTGACGTGGAAACCAAGCCGGCCGAGGATCGTCTCCGAGTCCTCCAGGGGCACATGGATACCGAGCACCTCGTCCACCAGCCAGGGCTGGAGCCTGATGCGGACCGGCTCCTGTGGGTGGGGATATACGTCCGGCCACTCACGATGGACAGTGCCGCCCGCCAGCTCCGCAATGAGCGATGCCGCGCGCCGAGCTCCGGCCAGCGCGAGCTCGGGCGGCAGTCCGCGCTCGAACCGCGACGACGCTTCGGTGCGCAGGCCGAGGGTTCGAGCTGTTTGACGAACGCTCGGTCCGCTGAAGGTGGCCGCTTCCAGCAGGATGTCGGTGGTTGCCGGGCCGACCGCGGTCTCTTCCCCACCGATGACCCCCGCGACGGCGACTGGCCGCTCGGCGTCCGCGATCACGAGCATGTCGGGATTCACCGCTCGCTCGACACCGTCGAGGCACAGCAGCTTCTCGCCGTCGTGCGCACGCCGGACCTTGATCTCCTGACCCGCGATCTTCGAGAGGTCGAATGCGTGCAGCGGCTGCGCGTACTCGAGAAGCACGTAGTTCGTGATGTCGACGATGTTGTTGATCGGCCGCACGCCGCTCGCGCGAAGCCGGCGCATAAGCCAGTCAGGGCTCGGTCCGACTTTCACGCCTTTGATCACGCAGCCGATGTACCTGCTGCACAGGTCCGGATCCTCGATGCCAACCTTGACCAGGTCCCGGCCGGGAGGATTGGCCGACCCAGTGAACGAGGGCATGAAGTCGCGCTTGAGGGGGCGCTCAATGCCCGCGGCCAGCTCACGGGCCACGCCGAGGTGCCCCATGCAGTCCGGGCGGTTGGAGGTGACCTCGGCTTCCAGAATCGCCTGGTTTGGGATCACCGTTGTGAGCGGGTCGCCAGGCGTGCCGCTGTCCAGGATCAGGATCCCGGAGTGATCGTCGCCGAGCAGCAGCTCGTCAGCTGAGCAGAGCATCCCGGCGGCCTTGACGCCGGCGATGTTCATGTCCTTGACGACGGCTCCGTTGGGCACCGTCGTTCCCGGCAACGCAACCGGGACGAGAGTCCCGACGACAGCGTTGGGTGCGCCGGCGATGATCTGCTGGACGCGACCGCCGCCGAGATCGACCTGGTGAATCCATAGCGGCTTGTTCGATTTCGGATGCGGGGTCTGTTCGAGGATCTTGCCGACAAGGATCTGAGAGAGGTCGACGAGCGTGAGGGCTTCGACCTCGACACCCAGGCGGGTAAGGACCGTCGCGGCGTCCTTGGGGGAAACGTCGTCGAGATCGACGAAATCTCCCAGCCATTCGTAGCTGATACGCACGGGCTACTCCACCGCCGATACCCGCATCGAACCTATCGAATGCGGGTTTGAGGGACCCATCAGAACTGCTCCAGGAAGCTCAGGTCGGATTCGTAGAACAGCCTGATGTCGTCGACGTCGTGCTTCAGCATCGCCATGCGCTCGATGCCAAAGCCCCAGGCGTAGCCATTCCATTTCGTGGGATCGATGCCGCCATTGCGAAGCACCTGCGGGTGAACCATCCCACAGCCTCCAACCTCGAGCCAGCCCTTGTGGCGGCAGCTCTTGCAGCCCATGCCGTTACAGATGCCGCACGACACGTCGAATTCGAAGCTCGGCTCGGTGAACGGAAAGTAGCTCGGGCGCACGCGCACCTTGCGCTCCATTCCGTAGAGAGACTGGATCATGTAGAGGAGGGTGCCTTTCATGTCGCCAACCGTCAGCGCCTTGTCGACGGCAAGTCCCTCGACCTGGCTGAAGTACGGCAGGCGCGTGGCTTCGGGCGCGTCCCGGCGGTAGCAGCGGCCCGGGGTGATGATGTAAATCGGCGGCTCTTTGATTCGCTGCATGGCGCGGATCTGAACCGGCGACGTGTGCGCGCGCAAGAGCAGCTCAGGGGTGAAATAGAAGGAGTCCCAGCTCTCTCGCGCGGGATGGCCCGCGGAGATGTTGAGAGCTTCGAAGTTGTACCACTCTGTCTCGACCTCGGGCCCCAGCTCAACCTGATAACCCAGGCTCTCCAGCACTGTCTCGATCTGCCGCCGGACCTGGGTGAGAACGTGGATGTGCCCGCGACCGAGCGGCGGCCCCGGGAACGTGATGTCGATAGCCTCGGTCTCGGCGATGTCGGCCAGCCGCGCCATCTTGAGCTCGTCACGCCGGGCCGCGAGCCCAGCCTCGATCGCGTTCTTCGCCTCGTTGGCTGCCTGGCCGAGCTTTGCCCGCTCGGCCGCCTCGATCTTTCCAATCCCTGATAGAAGGCTGCTGATACGCCCGCTCTTGCGGCCCAAGTAATCCAGCGAGATCGCCTCGAGCTCGGCGTCGGTGTGCGCTTTGGCAATCGCCGCGAGCGCTTCGGCGCTCAGCGCTGACGGGTCGCGCTCACTCATGCGGCCAATCTGCGCTTGACTTCGAACAGGATCAGGGCTGCAGCCGCGGCGACGTTCAGCGACTCGACCCCCTCACTGAGATGAACGGTGACGAGCCTGAGGTCCGATCGAGAAAGGCCGTGCGCTTCACTTCCGAGCACGATCATGCCTGCTTTCTCCACCGGCGCCTCCGCGAGGGGCTCCCCGCCGGACACCGCCGCACCGTAGCCGTCAATACCTTGCAGGTCCTTCCACGTCGCGTGGGCCACAGTGAGCCTGAACACGTTTCCCGCCGAGGCGCGCACGGCTTTCGCACCGAACGGATCCGCAGAGCCTTCGAGCACCGCGAGCGCCGGCGCGCCCGCGGCAGCGGCCGTGCGGCAGATGGCGCCCACGTTGCCAGGATCCTGGACGCGATCCAGCACCACGAGAGGCCAGCCCCGACGTCGAGCCGCCGCAATGGCGGCTTTGGCGTCCGGCTCGTGGACTCTCGCGATCGCGATCACGCCCTGAGGTGTGACGGTTTGCGTGACAGCGCGGAAGACTCCGCGACTGAGGGTCACGTGCCGGCCGGAGCGGGCGGTGAACTCCTCTCCCTCGCGGACCGCCACCAGCTCGAACTCGAGGCCCGCGGCTTCCGCTTCAGCAAGCACGCGCGGGCCCTCCAGGAGAACGAGGCCTGGCTCGCGCCGTAGGGCGAGACGCCGCAGGCGGCGCACGATCTCGTTTTCCGGGCTAGAGATCAGGTGGTCAGGAGAGGTTGTTTTTCGCAACCTCCACCAGCCGAGCAAAGGAACCGCTGTCGCGCACGGCCAGGTCAGCCAGCACTTTGCGGTCGATCTCCACTCCAGCCTGGCGGAGGCCATGCATGAGCTTGTTGTAAGGCAGCCCCGACTGACGCGAGGCGGCGTTGATGCGCGCGATCCACAACGCACGCATCTCGCGCTTGCGGCGTCTCCGATCTCGGAACGCATAGGCAAGCGCGTGGAGTACCGCCTCGTTGGCGGGCCTGAAGAGCAGCTTCTTGGAAAGGCGGAAGCCCTTGGCGCGATCGAGGATCGCCTTGTGACGCTTGTGGGCGGGGACGCCTCGCTTGACTCGTGCCAACTTGTTCTAAACCCCCAGGGCCCGGCGGACGGTCTTGCTGTCCGCCTTGGACACCGGCTGCTTGTTCTCGTAGTTCCGCTTGCGCTTCTTGGACTTGTGCTCGAGCAGGTGGCTCTTCCACGCGCTGGCGCGCATGAGCTTCCCGGTTCGGGTCACGCGAATCCTCTTGGCGATGCCTTTCCGCGTCTTGAGCTTAGGCACTGGTCGCGGTCTCCTTCGTGGCACCCTGGCGGCTCGGCGCCAGGATCATGAACAGGTTCTTGCCCTCGAGCAAGGGCGCGCGCTCGACGACGGCGAACGGCTTCGCGTCGTCCGCGACCCGGTCGAGAATCCTTCGCCCGATGTCCTGGT
>JALYSJ010000159.1 GCA_030854855.1 Candidatus Dormiibacterota bacterium | reverse complement strand
CGAGCCGGCGATCACCCGCCCCAGCAGCACCTCGTCGAGCGCCATGTGCATGTGGGCCGGATGAGGCGCTGACGGGATCACCTCCCACTCCACGTCGTCCATCGCGTCCCGCGCCACTGCGGCAAAGTATTCCCGATACAGATGCACAGGAGAACTCTCTGGACGCTCTATGCCGGGAACCTGCTGACCTCGATCGGTCTGTGGTTCTTCCTGCCGCTGCTGCCGATCTTCATCGGACGCAGGGGCGGCAGCCCAGCTCTCATCGGCGCCGTCTTTGCCGCGGGACTCCTGGCCAACGCGCTCATCCGCTATCCCGCCGGTTGGGCGGCGGACCGATGGGGCACGCGCCCCGTGATCCTCATCGCGATGGCCGCTTACTCGTTGCTTTTCCTCGCCTACCTGCTGCCGCTGCCGCTCCTCGCCTTCGTCGGCGTCAGATTCCTTCACGGCGCCGCGGCCGGCGCCTACCTGCCCGCCGCCAACGGCCTGATCGGACACCTGACGCCACCCAACCGCCGCGGCCACACGTTCGGCGTCATGCAGTCGACCATGATGGCGGGCATGCTCATCGGTCCGGCGATCGGTGGCTTTATCGCCCTCGCCAACCTGAGCGCGGTGTTCGTCGTCTCGGCCTTCACGTGTGGCGCTGCCATCCTCGCGCTCGCGCGCCTGCCCAACGTGCGCGCGGAGCCGGCGCTCGAGGCGCCGGTTGGAGCCCTGCGGATCGTTAGAAGACTCATGCCCCTGATCGTGCTCGGTGCCGGGACGTCGTACATGATCGGGTCCTTCGACACGATCTGGGCGCTGTACATGAGCTATCGCGGCGCAAGCACTTTCGCGGTCGGCATCTCCTTTGCCACCTTTGCCCTTCCCGCGATGTTGCTCAGCGCGCGGGCCGGCGCGTTGGGCGACCGCTTCGGGCCGCGCCGTCTCGTCGTCGCCGCCCTCCTCGGCACCGCGTTCTTCTCGGCCCTCTATCCATTCATCAGCTCGGTGCCGTGGCTCATCGGCCTCGGTCTCATCGAGGGCGCGCTGACGATCTCTGGCGGCCCAAGCCTCATCGCCGAGGTCAGCCGCAATGCGGCGCCCGGGTATCAGGCCCGCACCCAGGGTGTCTTCCAGGCCGTTCAGACGCTCATCTCGATCGTCGGCGCGCTCGCCGGAGGCGCGCTCTTCGCGATCAGCCCCACCTACGCGTTCCTGGCCATCGCCGCCGTATGTTTGATCGGAGCGAGCTCGGCGTTGAGGCCGGCACCCGCTCGCTCGCGGCAAGTGCCCGAGGTGCCCTGAACATGGCTGCAGTCAACCCGATTCAGATCGTCCCGCTGCAGACCGAAGCGCTCGCCGCGCCCATTTCGACCGCGAACCTCACCTATCGCGGGGGCCCGCTGCTCTCCAACGTCCAGGTCTTCAACCTCTTCTGGGGCAGCGCGTGGCAGGACCAGCAGGCGAGCCTGGTCGACCAGATCAACCAGTTCTTCGACTTCATCCTGACGAGCCCACTCATCGACCAGCTCGCCGAGTACAGCGTGCCAGGCACGTCGATCGGATACGGCTCGCGTACCGGCTCCGTCATCCTCGGCGGCGACCTGCCGGCGACAGTCGACGACACCGCGGTCCAGAACCTGATCCAGCAGGAGATCTCAAGCGATTCGGCAGTGTCCCAGCCAGGCCCGAGCTCCCTGTACTTCGTTTTTCTTCCGCCGGGGGTCACGCTCACGCTGAACGGCGGCGCCTCTTGCTCCAACTTCTGCGGCTATCACCGCCACATCAATGGCCAGATCTTCTACGCGGTGATGCCTTACGCCGATTGCACGGAATGCTCAGGCGGGCTCACCACGCTGGATGCGCTTACATCGACCGGCTCGCACGAGCTGTGCGAAGCGATCACCGATCCGATCCCCGGCCAGGGTTGGTACGACGATCAGAACGGGGAGATCGGCGACATCTGCGCCTGGCAGACCAAGAAGATCGGGGCCTACACCGTGCAGCTCGAGTGGTCCAACCAGGCGGGCCAATGCGTATGAAGAGGAAGGCAGCTGCGAATAGTCCCATCAAGCACGTGGTGATCATCGTCAAGGAGAACCACGGCTACGACAACTACTTCGGCACGCTACCCGGCGGCAACGGAGTCACCATGCCTCACAGTCCGAATCCGCCGCCCAAGGATCCCAATCACCGCCACGCCGCGTGGCTCACCCGCGACACCACCGCGGCGCGCGTCCAGTTCCAGCAGAAGGATATCCCCCGCTACTGGGGCTACGCGAACCAGTTCACTCTCTGCGACAACTACTTCACCGATGTGGCCGGGCCTTCGACCCCCAACCACCTGATGCTGATCTTGGCCGACTCACCGCTGGTGGATAACCCGTCGCGCAGCTACCGCGCGAACCCCGGCCCTCCCCTCTACGACAAGCCCTCGCTGCCGGCTCAGCTCGACAAGGCGGGGCTCACGTGGGGCAACTACAACGGATACGCGTTCCAGTTCATCAAGTACACCGCCGGCAAGAACAAGAAGACGTCGCAGCAGTTCGCGGCCGACGTCGCCGCGGGCAAGCTGCCGTCAGTGTCATGGCTTTACGCAGACGCCGCCCTCAGCGAGCATCCCGCCGACAAACCTGCCGACCTGGCCGCGGGCTATGGCGACGTCACCAAGGGAAGCGACTGGACCGCGAGCCAGGTCAAGGCGATCGTCAAAGCAGGTCTGTGGCCGGACGTGGCGATCTTCATCACGTGGGACGACTGGGGCGGCTGGTGGGATCACGTCAAGCCGCCCAACGTTGAGAGGTGGACCGACGGCACGCAGTTCCGCTACGGCGGGCGCGTCCCCTGCCTGGTGCTCAGCCCATACGCGCGCAAGGGCCATATCTCCAAGACCCTGCATTCGCACGTCAGCCTCATCAAGTTCTGTGAGAACAACTTCGGGCTCCCGTCGCTCAACACGCGCACCGCTAGCGCCGACGGAATGGAGGACTGCTTCGACTTCAAGCAGACGCCCCTGCCGCCTCCTCAGTAGCGAATCGCATCCAGACCGCGCCAGCCGTAGCACACCTCTTCGAGCGTCGCTGATCCGACCGTGATCGGCTGCGAGCGCACATAGACTCCGCCCAGGCGCTCATAGAACTTCCGCGCGGACGCGTTGTCGCGCAGAACCCAGACGATCATGTCCTGCAGTTTCATCTCTCGCAGCGCGCTGGCCACCGCGCGCACCAGCTCACGGCCGTGCCCGCGCCGCTCCGCGCTGTCGAGGACGTAGATCGCATAGAGCTCCCCCGCAAAGCCGCTCTCTCCCGCCCGCTCTCTCCCGCCCGACGCGAAGCCGACGATATCTCCCTCCGGCTGCTCGGCAACGAACACGCAGTCCGAACCTTCGCCGATGAGCCGCATCCAGCGCTCGGTGTAGCCGGCCTCGCTGAGGGAGGCGAGGAAGTCGCCAGGCAGCAAGTCGCGATAGGCGCTGCGCCAGGTCGCGACGTGGACGCGCGCGATCTCCTCCGCGTCTTCGAGCGTGGCCGGGCGGATCATCAACGAGCACAATCTAGCAAGCGGGAAGAACAGTCCTGAGTCAGGCCTTCAGGTAAGCGATCACCGCGCGGGCCTCGGCGACGATCTCGCCGGACTCCTGCTCGACTGTGGCCTCACAGAATGCGAGTCGCCGGGTGCGGTGACGTAATGTTGCTCGCGCCAGCAGGCGCCCGGGCCTGGCCGGCCTCAAGAAGTCGACCTTCAGGTCCACCGTCGCCGTCGTCTCGCCCTCATCCGCGGCGGTGAAAGCGACCGAGGCGAGCGATTC
>JALYSJ010000135.1 GCA_030854855.1 Candidatus Dormiibacterota bacterium | reverse complement strand
AGGTCGACGGTGATGCGGTCGTTGTTGCCTGCGCCCCTGATCTCGGGCTCACTGACGCCCAGCGAGTTGACACGCTTGTTGATGACGTCGATGGTCCGCTTCTGGACATCGGCCCGCGACTGGCCGGGCGGGAAGTTGACCAGCTGGTAGTCGATGTGGGTTCCGCCGGCGAGGTCAAGGCCTCGATGGACGTAGAGCTGCCACCCGCCGAAGTTCGGCGGCAGGCCCGAAACGTTGCCCGTGAGCGGGTAATGGTTGGCGATGCGGTAGATGTAACCCGCCCCGTCGACAAAAATGGAAAAGGCCAGCACCAAAACGACGAACACGCGAACTGGCCAGCTGAGGACTAACTGCACGGCAGCCGATCAGTCTACGGATTATGTGAAGGATGGCGCCTGCCCCGCCTATCTCAGCGAGATGCCGAACTCATCGCCCTAGCAGCCACGCATGGATCAGGTGGTCTGGGGGACCCAGACCACCTGGCGCCATCGTTCACGCGGCTGAAACCGGCCTCCCGCGGCTGCGCCGCGGGGACCCAAAAGGAGTGCGATTTCAGACCGCGATTGCCCGACTTGCGCTGCCGGAAACATCAACGTGCGGTGAAGCCACCGCTCGGCCCCCCACCCTACCCTCCCCCGGGCGGGGGAGGAAATCAGAGAAGGCGCGTCTGCTGCGGTCCTGGCTCGGGCGGGGTGATACCCAGGTGCCGGTAGGCGAGCTCGGTCGCCACGCGCCCTCGGGAGGTCCGTGCCAGAAACCCGATCTGGATGAGGTAGGGCTCGTGCACGTCCTCGATGGTCTCGGGCTCCTCGGACAGCGAGGTCGCGATGGTGTCCAGGCCGACCGGCCCCCCCTTGAACTTTCTGATCAGCGTGTCCAAAAGCTGACGGTCGAGAGGCTCGAGGCCGATCTCGTCGATGTCCAGCATCGCCAGCGCCTTCCTGGTGATGTCCACGGTCGCCCGGCCCTCGCCTCGGACCTGTGCGTAGTCGCGCACCCTGCGCAGAATCCGGTTGGCGATGCGCGGGGTTCCCCGCGCGCGTCGGGCGATCTCCGACACGGCGTCCGGGTGCACCTCGATGTCGAGAATTCGCGCGGACCGCGTCACTATCTTCTCGAGCTCAGCCTTGGTGTAGAAGTCAAGCCTGTACGAGGCGCCGAAGCGATCGCGAAGCGGACCGCTCAGCAGACCCTGGCGCGTCGTCGCACCGACGCAGGTGAAGTGCGGAAGCGGCAGGGTCGCCGCGCTCGCCCCCACCCCCTTCCCGAGCACTGCGTCGAAACGGAAATCCTCCAGCGCCGGATACAGCGATTCCTCGACCACCGCATTCAGCCGGTGGATCTCGTCGATGAAGAAGACGTCACGCGTCGAGAGGTTCAAAAGGATGGACCCGAGCGCGCCCTGGTGATCAATCGCCGGTCCTGAGCTGACCTTGATCGCCACGCCAAGCTCGTTGGCGATGATGTGCGCGAGCGTGGTCTTGCCAAGCCCGGGAGGACCGGACAGCAGGACGTGCTCGACCGGCTCACCGCGGCGTCGCGCTGCCTCGAGCAGGATGCTGAGGTTGTTGCGCACCTGCTCCTGTCCTACGTACTCGGCCAGCAATCGCGGCCGCAGTGTGTTGTCGAACTGCTCGTCGTCAGCGCGCGCGTCCAGGACTACATCGCCTGTCATTTGCGACCCAACGCTTTAAGGGCTACCGCGAGTGCCTCCTGCGTCGAAGGGGTCGATTTCCAGTCCACCGACTCCATGCCTGTGCGCGCCTCCTGCGACGAAAAGCCCAGGTTGCGAAGCGCGGACTCGACAGCCTTCGGTACGACGCCGTCGCCGTCGCCGGCGCTGGCGGCGGCGCGCGGCACCACTTCAAGCTCCGCCGCCGCGTCAAGGCGCGGCTTGAGCTCGATGATCACCTTCGCCGCGGTGCGCGGCCCCACGCCGCTCGCGCGCCTGATCGGTGACGCGTCTTCGGCGACGATCGCGCGTTTGAGCACGTCAAGGCTTGCCGAGCTGAGGATGTTGAGGCCGACCTTGGGACCGACACCGTCGACCTGGATCAGCATCTCGAACATGTCCAGCTCGTCCACAGAGACAAAGCCGTAAAGGGCGAGTTGGTCCTCTCTGACCTGCGTGTGGATGTGCAAGTCGAGCTCTCCGCCAGGAGGGGGAAGCTGCTGGCGGGTGCCCGTCGCGACACTGACCATGTATCCGACACCGCCGACGTCCAGGATCACGAAGTCAGGTCCCGCGCGCCGCACGACTCCACTCAGATGTGCAATCACGAAACCACCGCTCTGGTGAACCGGCGGCTGCGGGCATGACACACCGCGATCGCGATGGCGTCACGCGCGTGGTCGTCCATGCGGCCCTCAGGAACCTTCACCTGGGCCGCTAGCATGCGCGCGATCTGCGCCTTGTCCGCGTTGCCGTAGCCGGTGAGGATCACCTTGACCTGGCTCGGCTTGTACTCGAAGACCGGGACACCACGCTCCTCGAGCACGGCAAGGATCGCGCCTCGAGCCTGAGCCACGGCGACCGCGCTGGTCGTGTTACGGCCCATGAACAGCTCCTCGAGCGAAGCCTCCCCCGGCGGGTGGTCGTCCAGCAGCTGCCGGAGGTGGCGCGTGATGATGAGAAGCCGCTCACCGTCGCGCCCGGGCCGCGTGACGACGGTGCTGCAGGAAAGGACGAGGTTGGGCTCGGACAGCAACGCGAAACCTGTGCTCGCAAGCCCCGGATCGATGCCGAGGATCAGTCCGTTTGTGGCGCCCGCCATTTACCCATCAGGTTCTACACCTGTGCAGAGACGCGTTCAAGGACGCTCTATCGATGTGAGGACTGCGTCCTCACATCGGGACTCCAGGCCACGATTGGGAGGCGTTTGGAAAAGGGACGTTTGGTGTCGGCCGGAGTAAATCCGGCCTATTTGCGACCTCTCAATTAATTTCATTCATACCTGTGCAGAGACGCGTTCAAGGACGTTGGATGGGATATCAAAGTTGGCGTAGACCTGCTGGACGTCGTCGTCCTCTTCCATGGACTCCATGAGTCTCAACACCGCGACGGCTTTGTCCTCGCCCACCGCCACGGTCTGCTTGGGCTGCATGGTGATCTCGGCGTTGTCGATGGTGACGCCAAGCTGCTCCACGGCAGCCTTCACCTTCTCGAAGCTGTTCGGTGGAGTCGTTATCTCCACCGACTTGCCCTCGACCTGGACATCGTCGGCGCCCGCCTCGATCGCGGTCAGGCCGACCTCCTCGGGATCAATTTTGTCGGCGCTGGCTGTGATCACGCCTTTGCGCTCGAACATCCAGCCAACGGAGTTGGTCTCGCCGAGGTTGCCGCCGAGCTTGGCAAAGCGATGCCGGATGGAAGCCGATGTGCGGTTGCGATTGTCGGTCACGGCGTCGACCATGACAGCGACCCCGGCTGGGCCATAGCCTTCATAGCGGATCTCTTCCAGCCTCTCGCCCGCGAGCTCACCTGTCCCCCGCTTGATCGCGTTCTGGATCTTGTCGGTCGGCATGTTGATTTCGCGCGCCTTCTGCATGGCAAGCCGCAGCCGGAAGTTGCCGTCGTGATTGCCACCACCTTCTTTGGCGGCGACCGTGATCTCGCGGCTGGCACGTGTGAACGCCTGCCCGCGCTTAGCGTCGACGATGGCTTTCTTGTGCTTGATGCCGGCCCATTTCGAATGTCCAGACATCAGGCAGTGGCTCCGAACATGCTTTCGCCCATTCTAGACGCGCAGAGCGGCGAAAAGAATGTGACCTACTGGATGCTCAGGCGTATTCGAACGAAGTTTCTTTTCCCGACCTGAAGCACCGCGTCGCCGGTGAACTCGTAATCAGGACCGACCTTCTGACCGTCGACACGCACTCCGCCCTGTTCAATCAGGCGGCGAGCATCACCGCGACTCTTGGCGAGCGCTGTTTCGACCAGGACGTCGACGATTTGACGAGCCTGTGCGACGTGCTCCTGCTCGATGTCGACCGGGACCTCGTGGCGCCTGAACTTGCTGTCGAAGTCGGCCTCGGCTCGAGCTGCCGCTGGGTCGCCAAGCAAGCGCTTCACCAGCTGTCGCGCCAGGGCTGCCTTCGCGTCTCGCGGTTTCATCGCCAGGACTTCATCTTGCTTCTTCGCATCGAAGCCTGAGACCAGCCGGACGTATTTCTCGATGAGCGTGTCGGGTATCGACATCGTCTTACCGTAGATCTGCTCGGGTGGCTCGCTGATCCCGATGTAGTTGCCGAGCGACTTGCTCATCTTCTGCACGCCATCGGTCCCTTCGATGAGCGGGAACACCGCGATGTCCTGGGGCTCCTGCCCGTATGCCTTCTGGATCTCGCGGCCGAACAGCAGGTTGAACAGCTGGTCGGTGCCGCCGATCTCGAGATCGGCGTGGGTCGCCACTGAGTCGTAAGCCTGGTTGAAGGGATAGAGAATCTCGTGCGCTCCAATCGCGACCCCGGACTTGAGTCGCTCGGCGAAGTCCTCGCGCTGAAGCACCTGCTGAAGAGTCGCCTTGCCCATCAACCTCAGCACGTCCGCGGCGTCCATCGTCGCCAGCCACTCCGCATTCCCGTGCACCTCGGTCCGCTCGCGATCCAGGACTCGGAAGGCCTGGTCGAAGTACGTCTTGGCGTTCGCGTCGACTTGCTCTCGCGTCAGGATCGGCCTGGTTTCCGAACGACCGCTTGGGTCTCCGATCATGGCGGTGTAGTCGCCCACGATCAGGACGACGGTGTGCCCTTCGTCTTGAAAGGCGCGAAGCACATCGAGGGGAACCAGATGGCCGACATGGATGTCTGGCGCGGTCGGGTCAAGGCCGAGCTTGACGCGAAGCTTGTCTCCACGGTCGAGCCGAGCCTGCAGGTGCTCGGCGATATGGATCTGCACCGCGCGCTCGCGCAGGCGCTCGAAGAATCCGCCCACAGGGCTATTGAATGACTGTGCCGGAGAAGTAGATCTGTGGGTCGTTGGGCAGCGCCGGCTGGAGCAATA
>JALYSJ010000129.1 GCA_030854855.1 Candidatus Dormiibacterota bacterium | reverse complement strand
GTCTTCGGCTTCCTGATCGACACGCTCCAGCACGCCGGCAAGGTGGTGGAGGAGTTCGGCCTGATCGTGGCGATGGTCGCCGGGCTCGGCGTGTTGGGCTCGGCATGGGCGCTGGCTGCGCTGCGCTGGCATTCGCGATACCTGCCGCTCGTATTCGCGGCAATCGGATGGGTCGTTGTAGCCGGCATCGTGCTGCCGCTTTGCGGGGCGGGGTTCCTGGGCTTGAACGACGGACCCGCGACCCCGGTGATTTGGGCCGCGCTGTTCGCGATCTACGGCGTTCTGCTTCAGATGGGAGGCGACGGCACCAGCCCGGAGGGCGTCGACTCCGGACGGAGGCGCCTGCTGAGCACGCTGCCGGTGATGATCGGCGCCGTCAGCGTGGGAGTCCTCGCGGTCAGGCTGCTGCCGGACTGGTACCGCGCGATCTTCAGCCCGCCGGAGGCAGCCCTGAAAGGTCCGTCGCCGGCGATCACGCCAGTCGAGAACTTCTATGTCGTTTCGAAGAACTTCGCCGACCCCTCGGTCAGCGCCCGGGGGTGGACGCTTGGGGTGGGCGGCATGGTCGACAAGCCGGTGCGCCTTTCGCTGTCGGACCTGCAGGCGCTGCCGGGAACCACCGAGTACGTGACGCTCGAGTGCATCAGCAACAACGTCGGCGGCCCGCTGATGAGCACCGGGAGCTTCAAGGGTGTGAGCTTACGCGAGCTGGTCGCGATGGCAAACCCCAAGGCGCAGGCCACATGGGTCGCGTTCAAAGCTCGAGACGGCTACTCGGAAAGCCTACCGATCAGCCTGGTGCAAGGAGCTCCCGAGATCGTCGTCGCCTACGAGCTCGATGGCGCGCCGCTGCCCATGAATCATGGCTTCCCCGCCCGCATGCTCATCCCCGGCCACTACGGGATGAAAGGCCCGAAGTGGCTGGACAGCATCGAGCTCGTCAACCTTGAAAGCGGCGGTTACTGGGAACAGCAGGGCTGGGATCACAACGCGGTGGTCAAGACCACCGCGCGCATCGACATGCCTGGTGACGGAGCCGTGATCAAGGTCGGTGCCGTCTCGATTTCCGGCGTGGCGTTTGCCGGTACGCGGGGAATCAGCAAGGTCGAGTACAGCACCGACGGCGGCTCGCGCTGGAACACAGCGCCGTTTGCGCCGCCGCTCTCCAACCTCACTTGGGTGCTGTGGACGGCCGATTGGACGCCGCCCCGCGAGGGTGCCTACCGGCTGATGGTCCGCGCCACAGACGGTACCGGAGCGCTACAGGATCAGCGCAGCGCGCCCAGTTTTCCCAGCGGAGCGAGCGGCTACCACTCGATCCAGGTGGCCATCTCGAAAGCCTAGGTCCAGCGTCGCTGGGGCCGGGTTCACCCCGGCCGCGACTTTGTCCAATTCGACTCCCAATCGTCGCGAGGAGTAGCTATTTCGAAAATCCAATCCCGGGAGGATGAGCAGCCCCGTCGGCGAAGCCGACCGGGCGATGCATTCAGGAGTCCCAACCTGCTCGCGCCTGGCGCGCAGAAGGAACCGACTGGTTCCTTCTCATATTTATTTCATGGTCCAGAGGGCTTTGAAAGTGTCCCAGCCCATCCGGACCATCCCCTGTTTGCGCAGCATCTTGAAGATGTTCGACTGCTTCTGCCATTTCGAGTAGCCGTCGACGCGGAGGAACTCGTCAAGCACGCGGTCGAGAACCTGCGGGTACTTGGTGAGCATCTGAGGATTGTGCTCGAGCAAGGGGACCGCGCCGTCGTACTTCTTCATGTCGGCCATGATCCACGAGTTGTCGAGCAATCCCTTGTATTCGGCAAGGCGCCGCTCCGAGAAGTCGCCGACCTCTTTGGCATGAATCACGGTTTTGCCTGCCAGCCGGCCTGACTCCATCGCCAGGTTCGAGCCCTCGCGGTGTACCGGGTTGGAAAGCATCGCGGCGTCGCCGCAGATCAAGTAGCCGGGCCCATAGACCTTGGGGATCCCGCGATGCCCGCCTTCGGGGATCAGGTGCGCGAGGTACTCGACAGTCTCGGCGCCGCGCAGCAGTGGCTTGACGGCAGGGTGGTTCTTGAAGTGCTCCATGAGCTCGTTGGGACTCCGCAAGGTGGCGTTGAACTCACTCAGCAGCGCGCCGCCTCCCACCGAGAGCGTGTCCTTGTTCGTATAGATGAACATGAACCCGGACATTCCCATCGTCGAGTCGCCAAAGCATTCGATGGTGCATCCTTCGCCGGGCTCGCAATTGAATCGTTCCTCGATCAGGCCCGAGTCCAGCTGCATGATCTCTTTGACGGCCATCGCCACCTCGTTCGGGCGCAGCTTGCGTCGCAGAGGTTTGCCGTTGATCACAGTCTTCTCGAGCAGACCCGTGCCGAGGCCGATGCCCTCACAGACGATCACGACGTCGGCGTGAACGTCGTCGCCCCGACCCGTCCCAACCCCGATGACGCGGCCGTTCTTGACGATAAGTCGCTCGACGACCGTCTCGGGCACGACCATCGCGCCAGCCTTCTCGGCCTGCTCCGCGAACCATGAGTCGAAGCGCGCGCGCAGAACCGAATAGGAGTGCGGCTTCGTCCGGTTGCGAAGATTCTTGTAGTCGAGGCCGATCGTCGCTTCGGGCGTCATCATCCACCGCCGCTCTTCGATGATCGGTCGCTCGAGCGGAGCTTCTTTCCACGCGTCGCCTACGATCTCTTCGAGGTAGTGGTTGTAGAGGATGCCGCCCATCACGTTCTTTGAACCGGGCTTGACTCCGCGCTCCAGCAGTGCGACCTGTAGCCCTGCTTTTGCCATCGTGATCGCGGCGGCGGAGCCGGCCGGCCCGGCCCCGACGACTACGGCGTCGAACTTCTCTTCTTCAGCCATCCAGACAAATTGAAACTCATTGGGCTGACGGGCGGAGCCGGCTCGGGTAAATCAACGGTCTCGGCCATGCTGCGCGAACGGGGCGCCGCGGTGGTTGACGCCGACGAGGCGGCTCACGCCGTATACGCGCCGCAAGGGCCTGGATTCGACTCGGTGGTTGGCGAGTTCGGAGCCGAATACGTGCGCGACGGCGAGATCGACCGCGCCCGGCTGGGCGCCCTGGTCTTCGAGGACGAGGAAGCGCGGAAACGTCTGAATGCGATCGTTCACCCACTGGTTCGGGATTGGATGGCGGCGCGCACAGCGGAGGCTGTGCAGAGCGGGGCCGAGATCGTGGTCCAGGACGTGCCTTTGCTCTTTGAAAGCGGGCTCCAGCGGCTCTATTCGACTGTCCTGCTCGTCTACGTGCCCGAAGACCTCCAGCTCGAACGGCTCACGAAGGGCCGCGGCCTCACTGAAAATCGGGCGCGCGCGATGATCGCGGCGCAGATGCCCATCGAAGAAAAACGGAAGCTGGCTGGAGACGTGATCGACAACAGCGGCAGCCGCGACGCGACGCGGGATCAGGTGGAGCGGATCTGGGAAGACCTCGTCAGACGACTCCCTGAGCCTTGAGCTCCTGCATGCGCTGAGCATCGACTCCGACCTCGGCCAGGACCTCGGCAGTGTGCTCGCCGAGGCCGGGGGGATCCAGCCGTCGCCAATCGTTTCGCAGCTGGACCGCTGGACGCACCTCCACGCCCGACTCTCGGGTTGCGATCAGACGCCGCGCCGTAACTTGCGGATGCGACGCCACCTCATCCAGGTCGAGCACCGGCTCGCAGCACACGTCCAGGCCGGCCAGCGCGCGCTCCCACTCGGATCGTGTGCGCGAAGCGAACACTTCCTCCATGTCGCGATGCACGGCTTCCCCCTCCGCCCCCTCCGCGAACTGGAGTTCAACCAGGTCGGGGCGCTCGATGGCGTTGCATAGCGCTCCCCAGAACTTGGGCTCGAGCGCGCCGACGCTGTAGAAGCCTCCGTCCTTGCAGGCGTAGATGCGATAGCAGGCGTGCCGGCCGGTTAGGCGCTGATCTCCACGTCCGACCTCTTCGCCGGCGCTTCCCGCGGCGAGCGCCAGGGCGAGCCAGCTCACCGCGCTGTCGGTCATCGAGACGTCGAGCCAGCGGCCTTCCATGCCTCGTTGCACGGCCACCAGGGCGCCGAGGATGGCGACCGCCGGCTGCAGTCCACCGCCTCCGATGTCCGCGACCTGGACCGACAGCGGCAGAGGCGGTCCGCCCTTTTGACCGTTGAGGCCGAGGCCCCCCGCGGTCGCCATATAGTTCAGGTCATGACCCGCCCGGTTGGCGAACGGGCCATCCTGGCCATAGCCGGTGATCGAGCACATGACAAGCCGGGGGTTGCGGGCATGTATGACGCCCCAATCCAGCCCCAGGCGTTTCATCACCCCAGGCCGGTTTCCCTCGACCAGCACGTCCGCGCCCTCGACGAGCCGCAGCAGAAGCTCGCGACCTGACTCTGATTTGAGGTTCAAGGAGATGCTTCGTTTGTTGCGGTTGACCGCATTGAACAGCACGCTCTGCCCATCGACCAAAGGCGGGGTCCAGCGCATGTAGTCACCCTGATCGGGATCCTCGATCTTGATGACATCCGCCCCCATGTCGGCCAGGAGCATCGTGCAGAACGGGCCGGGCAGCAGCCGCGTCAGGTCGAGAACACGGATTCCGCTCAGGGGCATCGCGAGCTCAATTCTCAGGCTTGAACGAACGTGAGATCAGCCTGGTTGGACCGTACGAAGACTTTTGGCGGCCTCCATGCGTTAATACGTCATGGCAGGCCAACGCCGCACTATGCGTCAAAGCAGCCCCCGACTAGGCGAGATGACGATCAAGGTCCCAGCGCCTTTCGCCGGGATCTCGGATCTTGGATTCACGGCGCAGTATCGCGCCCAGCCTTTCAACGAACGGCAGCGCGACGTGCCGCTTCTCATCGAAGGCCCCGAACCGCCGATGCGCAAGCTTGCCGAGCTCCTTCAGCTGCTCAGCGGAGCGGAGTCGTCGGCGTACGCGTGGAGCGATCCCGTAATGCTCAGCGATGAGGTCGTCGTGCTCGCTTTTCGCGATCGTATCGCGACCGGCGACACACTGTCCGACGGCGCCGGCGCCGCGGACTACGTGATGAACCTCGTGCGCCCCGTCGTGTTCACGTTCTTGCGCGACTGCGCGATGATCGCGCACCTTCGCCTGTCCGAGGTCATCGAGATGCGCGTGAGTGCCGACAAGAAATCGGTCGCTGAGCTAACCCTTCCACTCGGTGACATCGTGCAGCCGAACGGCGAGCGGCTGCTCTGGCAGTTCGCGGGCTAAGGCGTTCTGGCGGGGCTCGCGGTTCGGGCGGCGCTGGCCAGGGGACTGGCGACCGTGGTGGTGCTTGGAACCTGAATCGGGGCCGGGCCTTGGTTGGCAAGGTAAAGCGCGAGCGGGACGACGATCATGCCTACCACGACGGTCAACACGAAAGTGACCGCACCCCATTCTCGGCGCAAGACAGACCAGTTCACGAGCGCAGAATTCTACCTAGACCGAGAAAGCGACTACTAGTCGTCGTCGTCGCTGTGGGCGGCCAGACCTTCCTCTTCCTTCTTTTTGCGCTGGTTCAGGAGGCGGATGAAGTCCTGCGCGCGCGCGAGAGCCTTCCAGCGCTCCGGGAAAAAGTCCTGGACCAGGATTTGCCGATCCGGCAGCTGGTAGACCGTGACACACCACTTTTGGAGGGTGCGCGAAACTTCAACCTCGTAGTCCTTCTCCGAGGTCTCGTACTTGACAACTTTGTCGTCGTCGAACTTTCTTCGTCCTGATACTGCCATAGGTAAATCACTCGTCTGGGAATTCGGCTCATTGAGCGTTTTTGATTATAGACCGGTGCCCCCGGGAGCCCCGCCGGCCAGCTCCCGCAAAAGGGGTGCCAGCTCCTCACGCAGACCCTCTCGTTTCATAGCGAGGGTCAAGTTGGCGCGGAGGTACCCGGGCACGGTCCCGGTGTCGTAGTAGTCGCCCTCAAACTCGAGCGCGACGACCGGGTGCGACCCAAGTGTCCGTTTGATCGCATCCGTGAGCTGGATCTCCTGCCCGACGCCCGGCTCCAGTCGGTTCAACTCCGTGAACACCGCAGGCGTGAGCACGTAGCGTCCGATGATGCACAAGTCAGAGGGCTCGGTACCGGCGGGAGGCTTCTCGACCATGTCGGTGACCTGGTGCATGCGGCCCTCGCTGTTGTCGATCGCCACCACCCCATAGCGACCGACCTCGCTGCGCGGAAAGCGGCGCACGGCGAGCACCGTGGCGCCGGTCTTGCGATGGGCGTCGATCAGCTGCTTCAGGCACGGCTCCGACTCGCCGAGGATCACGTCGTCCGCGAGCAGGACGGCGCACGCTTCGCCCTCGACCAACCGCCGCGCCGTCCAAACCGCGTGACCCAGGCCCCGCGGCTCCTTCTGCTGCAGATAGGTGATGTCAACCTGGTTGCTCAGCTCGTCGACCTCGCTCAGGATGGCGAGCAGGTCGGTTCTGCCGCGCTCTGTCAGGTAGTGCTCGAGGTCGAGCGAGCGGTCGAAGTGATCGACTATCGCCCGCTTGCCGCCGCCAGTGACCATGATCACCTGCTCGATCCCGCTGGCGATGGCCTCTTCAACGCCGTACTGGATGGTCGGCTTGTCGACGAGAGGAAGCATTTCCTTCGGCTGCGCCTTGGTCACCGGAAGAAAGCGCGTCCCGAGACCGGCGGCCGGAAAGATTGCCTTACGCACCGCGGGCGTGGTCATCAAGGACAATCTATAGGGTGGACGCGCCCGACGGTATTCGGCCCGGCCTGGAAGGCCGATCGGAGCGCGTAGTCGAAGGGGAGCTCATCACCCATCACGTCGGGGGGGCGGGGACCTTTTCGACTCCGGCCATGATCGGGCTGATGGAGATCACTTGTCACCGCTCGCTCGAGGCTTTGCTCCCAGTCGGTCAGACGACCGTCGGATACGAGGTGCACGTCCGGCACCTGGCCCCCGCCGAGCCCGGCAGCACCGTGGTCGTGACAAC
>JALYSJ010000113.1 GCA_030854855.1 Candidatus Dormiibacterota bacterium | reverse complement strand
ATGTCCGCGAAGCTCGGCGCGACGATCGCCTTGAACCCAAAATCCCGAAGCGCCCACGGGGCGTGTTCGCGAGACGAACCGCACCCGAAGTTGGCGCCGGCCACGAGCACCGAGGCGCCGGCGTGCTCGGGCTTGTCCAGCACGAAATTGCCGCCTGCGCGCCAGTCGAAGAAGAGGAACGGCCCATAGCCCGTCCGCTCGATGCGCTTCAGAAACTGCTTCGGGATGATCTGGTCGGTGTCGACATCCGCGCGATCCAGGGGCGCCATCCGTCCGGACACCTTGGAGACTGGTTCCACTAGTGTCCAGCTCCGGAGGTTCGGCCGAAAATCGCCGGATCGGCGCCCGAGATCAAGGCGCCGGCGAGCAACGCAGCGAGCATGTCTGTTGACCTGTGAGCGAGTAGCGGAGCCGGCAACGCTGAGATCGGGCGCCTAGCTGGATGAGCCCGCAGGGTGCCACCGGCACTGCGAAGCACTGCACCTGGCATTTCGGTCGAATAACCGGAGCTGGACACTACATCAGCTCGCGCACGTCGACTACGTGGCCGGTCACCGCGGCCGCTGCGGCCATCGGCGGGCTCATCAAGTGCGTCCGACCGCCCGACCCCTGCCGTCCTTCGAAGTTCCGGTTGGAGGTCGAGGCGCAGCGCTCGCCAGGGGCCAGGATGTCCGGGTTCATGCCGAGGCACATCGAGCAGCCGGCGTTTCGCCACTCAAACCCCGCGGCCAGGAAGACCAGGTCCAATCCCTCGTTCTCGGCCGCCCGCTTGACCGACGTCGATCCAGGCACCACCATGGCGCGAACCTTGGGATGGACGTGGCGTCCCCGAACCACGCTGGCGGCGGCGCGCAGGTCCTCGAGCCGGGCGTTGGTGCAGGATCCGATGAACACCCGATCCACTGCGATGTCCGCCAGGGCCATCCCCGGCTTCAGGTCCATGTAGATCAGCGCGCGCTCATCCGTGTCCGACCGGGGCTGCGGCACCCGCCCGGTCACCGGCGCCACCTGGCCGGGGTTCGTGCCCCAGGTCACGTGCGGCTCCAGGTGCGAAGCGTCGATCTCGATCTCTTCGTCAAAGGAGGCATCGGCGTCGGTCGAAAGCGACCGCCAGTAGTCGAGCGCCGCCTCCCAGGCCGCGCCCTTGGGAGCGCTCGGCCTACCCTCAAGGTATTTGTAGGTGGTGTCGTCCGGCGCCACCATCCCCGCCTTCGCGCCCCACTCGATGGACATGTTGCATATGGTCATCCGTCCTTCCATGGAGAGGCCGCGGATTGTCGGCCCTCGGTACTCGACAAGGTGTCCCTGCCCTTTCGAGGTACCGGTCCTACCGATCAGGCCGAGCACGATGTCCTTAGCGGTCACCCCTAATGGAAGCTCGCCGGAGATCGTCACCGCGAGGTCGCCCAACCGCTTCTGCGGCAGGCACTGCGTCGCGAGCACCAGCTCGACTTCCGAGGTGCCGATGCCGAATGCCAGTGCCCCGAAGGCCCCGTGAGTCGAGGTGTGCGAGTCGCCGCACACGATCAGCATCCCGGGCTGCGTCAGGCCGAGCTCTGGACCGATCACGTGGACGATGCCCTGGCGATGGCTGCCGATCTGATAGAGGGGGATGCCCTCCCGCTGGCAGTTCTCCGCCAGGACTTCCATCTGGCGCCGCGAGAGGTCGTCCGCGGCCCGCACACCGCCCCGAGTGGGGACGTTGTGGTCCATGGTCGCTAGCGACAGGTCGGGCCGCCGGACCCGCCGCCCAGACAGCCGCAGGCCTTCGAACGCTTGCGGCGAGGTGACCTCGTGAACCAGGTGGAGATCCACATAAAGGAGGTCGGGCTCGCCGGGCGTGGTCGCCACCACGTGCGAGTCCCACAGCTTCTGGGCAAGGGTCCTGGGCATTGCGATCGACAACTCTACGCAAAGCCAGGGGCCGAATTTTGTGGCCCGGACACAACCAAACGCCTGTGCCGCTCGTTAGTATTCGTGGTCCACATGGCTGGTTCACGCACGCTCGTACTCCTCCTTGGACTCCTGGGCCTTATTGGCTTCGGACGAACGGGGGCACGCGCGAACTAGACCAAACCGCAAGAGTAGATCGCAAAAGCCCCCGAGGAAGAAGCGGGGGCTTCTTCATTTTTAAAGGAGCAGTGAGTTCAAGTTGACCGGAGCGGACATGATTCTGGAGGCGCTGGAGCGTGAGGGAGTCGAATTCATATTCGGCTACCCGGGCGGCGCCAACCTGCCCATTTATCAGCACCTCCCCGAGCATCCCAAGCTCAAGCACATTCTGGTCCGCCACGAGCAGGGCGCCGCGCACATGGCCGACGGCTACGCTCGTGCCTGCGGCAAGCCGGGCGTCGTGTTTGCCACCTCCGGTCCGGGTGCCCTGAACCTGGTGACCGGGCTATGCACCGCGTACATGGACTCGGTCCCGATGATCGCCATCACAGGCCAGGTCGCCAGCACGCAGGTCGGTCGGGACGCCTTCCAGGAGTCGGACGTCATCGGCGCGACGAGCTCGGTGACCAAGCACAGCTACTTGGTCACGAGCATCGACCAGCTACCGCGTGTGATCCACGAGGCCTTCCACATCGCCACCACCGGACGCCCCGGCCCAGTGCTGATCGACATTTGTAAGGATGTGCAGCAGGCGGATGCCGTGCGCATCACCCCGGACCGGCTGCCGGCCGCGCGCGGGGCGGACTATTTCAAGTTGCCGGGCTACCAGCTTAACGGCCACGTTGACCTCGACACCGCCTGCGAGGCGGCGCAAGCAATGGCCAACGCCGAGCGTCCCGTGATCCTCGCCGGCCACGGCGTGCTGCTCAGCCACGCGGAGTCGGAGCTGAAGGACTTCGCCGAAAAGGCGGGCGCACCGGTCGGCACCACGCTGCTCGGCATCGGCGCGTTCCCGGTCAACCACCCTCTGTCTCTGCACATGACCGGATTCATGGGTACGGGCTGGAACCTGAAGGCAGTGCAGAACGCGGACGTGCTGATGATGGTCGGCATGCGTGTCGACGACCGCGTCACAGCACGGCTCGCCGACTTCGCTCCGAAGGTCAAGACCTTCATCCACATCGACATCGACGGCTCGGAGATGGGCAAGAACGTGCGGCCGCACATCGAGCTGGTCGCCGACGCCCGCAACGCTCTCGAGGCCATGACTCCGAACCTCGGCACGCTCGACGCCAGCCGCGGCCAGTGGCTTTCGCAGATCGATGCATGGCGAGAGGAGCACCCTCTGAAGTACACGCACACCACCGCAAACGGCCCGCTTCAGCCGCAGGACGTGCTGATGGAGATGTACAGGCGATGTGACGATGACGCCATCGTGGTCGCCGACGTCGGCCAGAACCAGATCTGGGCGGCGCTTTGGTGGAACTACAACCGCCCCGGCCTGTTCCTCAACTCCGGCGGCGCCGGCACGATGGGCTTCGCGCTTCCCGCCGCGATCGGAGCGAAATTCGCCCGACCTGACAAGGCAGTGTGGTGTGTCGCAGGCGAGGGCGGCTTCGTCATGACGGCGCAGGAGCTGTCTGTGGCGATCGAGCACCAGCTGGACATCAAGATCGTCCTGCTCAACAACTTCTCGCTGGGTATGGTCCGCCAGTTCCAGGACGACTTCTACGGCGGCATCCGCTCGCACTCGGATCTCACCCACATGCCGGACTTCGTGAAGCTCTCCGAGGCGTACGGCATGCCGGCGATCCGAGTCGACAGGCTCGAAGAAGTCGGACCCGCGATGGACAAGGCGGAGAAGACCAAAGGCCCGTTCCTGATCGACTTCCGCATCGACCCCGAAGCCAACGTCTATCCAATCGTCCCGCTGGGCAAGAGCCTGAACGATTTCTGGGAGGCACCTGAATATGACTGAGCATCCTCACCCCATCGCGGACGCCGCGCGACCGACAGGTGACCGAGAAGTGCGCATGCGTGTTCTGTCCGTGCTCGTTGAGGACGGCCCCAACACGTTGAGCAAGGTCTCCGGACTCATCCGGCGCAAGGGTTTCCACGTCCGTTCAATCTCGATCGGACCGAGCCGGCAAGCCGGCCGCTCCCGGATGACCCTCACCGTCGACGCCGGCCACGCCGAGACGGATCAGGTCCGCAAGCAGCTCGAGCGCGTCGTCGAGGTGATCGAGGTCGAGGACGTGACGAGCGAGGATGTTCACAGCCGCGAGCTGGTCGTCGCGAAGGTCAAAGCGGCTCAGGTCTCGCGCCTAGTGCAACGAGGCGCCAAGGTGTTGAACACGACAGACGACGGCACGACCGTCGAGTTCGCAGGCGACGGCAAGGACGTCGGCGACTTCATCAACGATCTTATGCAGCACGGAGTTGTGGACGTCGCGCGCTCCGGACCGGTCGTGATGAGGAGGAGCGCATGAAGATCAACTACGACGCCGACTGCCCGGCGAAGCTGGGCGAGCCGGTAGCGGTCATCGGATACGGCAGCCAGGGCCGGGCGCACGCGCTGAACCTGCGTGACAGCGGCGAGGACGTCCGCGTTGGTCTTTACCCGGGCAGCAAATCGATCGAGCGCGTAGAGGCCGATGGGCTGCGCGCGGTACCCGTGCCCGAGGCGGTGTCGGAGGCAACTGTCGTGATGGTGCTCACGCCTGACGCCGGCCAGGGCAAGCTGTTTCGCGAATCGATCGAGAAGCATCTGGAGCCTGACACGATGCTCATGTTCGCGCACGGTTTCGCCATCCACTTCGCGCAGATCAAGCCCAATCCCGAGATCGACGTGGCGATGATCGCGCCGAAGGGGCCCGGACATCTCGTACGCAGCACCTACGTCCAGGGCATGGGCGTGCCCGCCCTCATCGCCATCCACCAGGATTCATCGGGCCGAGCCAAGCAAAGGGCGCTCGCCTACGCGAAAGCGCTGGGCTCGGGGCGAGCCGGCATTGTCGAGACCACCTTCAAAGAGGAGACCGAGACAGATCTCTTCGGCGAGCAGGCCGTTCTGTGTGGCGGTGTTAGCTCGCTCGTGAAGACAGGCTTTGAGACTCTTGTCGAAGCCGGCTATCAGCCCGAGATCGCGTACTTCGAGGTGCTGCACGAGCTGAAGCTCATCGTCGACCTCATGTACCGCGGCGGGCTTGGCTTCATGCGCTACTCCGTTTCGGATACCGCGGAGTACGGCGATTACGTGTCGGGTCCGCGGGTGATCGACTCGCATGTGCGCGAAAACATGCGCAAGGTCCTGCGCGAGATCCAGGACGGCAGCTTCGCTGAGCACTGGCTCGACGAGAACTCAAACGGAAGGGAGGGTTTCCTGACGATGCGCCGCAAGGACGCCGATCACCCCATTGAGAAGGTCGGTCGCGAGCTCCGCTCGATGATGACTTGGCTGGAGCCGGTGGAGAAATAGATGAGCAGCCAGACGCCGGACCGAGTATTCATCTTCGACACGACGCTGCGCGACGGCGAGCAGTCACCCGGCTTCCACCTCGACGCCAACTCCAAGCTCCGCATCGCGCGGCAGCTCGAGAAGCTGGGCGTGGACGTGATCGAGGCCGGTTTCCCGATTTCCTCTCCTGGCGATTTCGAATCGTGCCGGCGCATCGCTCGCGAGATTCGCGGCGCGACGGTGACCGCGCTGGCGCGTGCGGTTCGTGAGGACATCGACGCGGTGTGGGCCGCGATCAAAGAGGCGGAGACGCCTCAGATCCACATAGTGCTTTCCGTGTCTGACGTGCACATTGAGCGCAAGCTGGGCATGACGCGGCAGCAGGTTCTGAAGCAAGGGGCCGAGATGGTCGCCTACGCGCGGTCGCTCTGTGACCGAGTTCAGTACTCGCCGGAAGATGCCGGCCGCGCGGACCCCGACTACCTGGTCGAGACCGTGGAGACCATGATCGCCGCGGGCGCGACCGTCATCAACATTCCCGACACCACCGGGTACTGCCTTCCGAGCGAATTCGGCGCGATCGTACGCCGCGCCATCGCTGATGCTCGCGGCAGCGAGAAAGCGTTGTTCTCAGTGCACTGCCACAACGACCTGGGCCTTGCCGTCGCGAACACGATGGCGGCCATCGAGGCCGGGGCCCGGCGAGTCGAATGCACCATCAACGGCATCGGCGAGCGCGCCGGCAACACGTCGCTCGAGGAGATCGTGATGCTGCTGAACGTGCGGCAGGCAAAGCTTGGGCTTGAGTGCGGCGTGGACACCAAGGAGATCACGCGGACCTCGAGGCTTGTCGCCGAGCTGACCGGCAACCCGGTGCAGCCCAACAAGGCGGTCGTCGGAGCGAATGCCTTCGCCCACGCGTCAGGCATTCACCAGGACGGGGTGCTGAAGGATCGCCTGAATTACGAGATCATGAAACCCGAGGACGTCGGGCTGACCGACTCCCGCATCGTGCTCACCGCACGCTCCGGCCGCCACGCATTTCACCACCGGCTCGGAAGGCTTGGCATCACGCTGGTCGACGGTAAGGCCGAAGTCGCGTGGCAGCGCTTCCTCCAGGTCGCGGATACCAAGAAAGAGGTCACCGACGAGGATCTCCGCAAGATCGCGGCGGCGGCAGAGCCCAACGGTGAGCGAAACGGCAATGACGGAAATGGGCACGACACCAACGGCCATCCGCCTGTGACCGACCAATTGCACGACCACAACCACGTCGCGGATACCCTGCGGCATCTCATCTTCGGATAGGTATTTTTCGGGTGAAGGTCGCCTACCAGGGAGAGCCAGGCGCGTACTCGGACGAAGCTGTTTCCGCATTGTTCGGGGACGTCGAGGCGATCGGGTTTCCAACCTTCAGGCTGACTTTCGAATCCCTGTCGATGGGGGCGGTCGGCGCGGCGGTCCTGCCCGTGGAGAACACCAGCGCGGGCGTCGTGCAGGAGGTATCCGACTTGTTGTGGGAGCTGCCGGGCCTGCGAGTGGTGCGCGAGCATGTGCTTCCGGTACGGCACTGCCTCCTTGGCTGGCCGGGTCCAGTCGAGCGCGCCCTGTCGCATCCGCAGGCGCTCGCCCAGTGCGACGCGTATCTGCACTCGCGACAGATTCGCTCGGTTGCGTATCACGACACGGCGGGCGCGGCGCGCGCTGTCGCGGAGCAGCGCCAACCAGGCACCGCGGCAATCGCGAGCAAAGCTGCCGCCGCCCGGTACGGGCTCTATGTCCTGGCGGAAGCCATCCAGGATGATTCCGAAAACCGGACGCGTTTCATCGTGGTCGAGCCCGGAGATCCGGCTCGGCCCGCAGGTTCAGGGCCGGATCACAAGTGTTCGCTCGCGTTCGTCGCCGCGCACCGGCCAGGCAGTCTTGCCCAGGCTCTGCAGTGTTTCGGTGGTCGCGGCATCAACCTCACCCGCCTGGACAGCCGGCCCATGAAGGGGCGGCCGTTCGAATATCGCTTTTACCTCGATTTCGCCGTCAATGGAAATGCGGATGCGGCTGAGGCTGCGCTCAACGACCTCGAAGAGGCGAGCGCGGAGATCAAGCTGTTCGGAACGTATCCCGCGGTTTAGCCAAAGAGAGAATATCGTTAACTAAAGAGTCAACTTAAGTAGCACTTTATCGTTCCCTCCAATATATTCCCGATCAAAACCCCAGGACTGCTTTAATTTTTTCAAAATCGTTGAGGCGTTCTTCGGAATTGTTTTGCTTTACAGTGGTCAGCCGTGGCTGCCAGCAGAGGCGGGTTAAATGGCGGCGTACGGGCGCCAAAATCGACGCGTCGCCGCCTCCCTGGGGTCACGCTTAAGTCGGGGGCGGTAAAGCAGGCGCGGCAAGAATCCGGCTTGAGCCTCGCCCAGGTCGGCAAGGGACACGTCACCGCTCCCGCGATCTACTTGATCGAAACCGGACGCACGCGTCCTTCTCTTCCCACGCTCGAGCACATCGCGCAGCGCACTGGTAAGCCTGTCGAGTTCTTCCTCGCCGACCCCGGCAGTACCACGGACGAAACCCAGGCCGCCCTCGCCGACCTCGAATCGATGGTCGCGGATGGCCGGCACAACGAAGCCATCGAGCTCGGCCGATCGCTTCTCAATCTCGGCACCTCGGCCTACCGGCTGGGCCGCATCCGGTATTTCCTCGCCATGTCCTATATATCGCTCGCTCAGCCCGACAAGGCGGTCGGGTTGCTGACGGCGGCCCGCGCGCATTTCGAAGCGATCAACGACTCCGTGATGCTGGCCGAGTGCCTTGGCGCGGAGGCCTCGTTGGCCTATCTGACCCAGCGACCCAACGCGCTCGAGCTGGCGGAAAAAGCCCTGGCCGTCTGCCGGAGCCTGACGCCGATTCCGACACCGACCGAAGCCAGGCTGCTCGGAATCCTCGCGACGGCTTATGTCGCCAACTTCGAATGGGACAAGGCCGTCGAGTACTACCAGGAAGCAATCGAAGCCGCCGGCTCGTACTTCGATCTCCGCGGCCTGGCGAAGATGTACGGCGGACTCTCGTCGGCCTACCAGGACCTGGGCCAGATCGACATCGCGGCGAGGTACGCGACTCGGTCGGTGACTCTGCTCGAGGTGCTGCGCGATCGCGTGTCGCTCGCCCGCTCGGAGAACAACCTGGGCCTGATCCTCATTGCACGCGGTGACCTTGACGCGGCAAGAGAACACCGCGACCGCTCGCTCGAGCTGACCGAGGATCCCGACCTCGAAGTCGGTCGAAGCCATGTCCTGCTGAGCCTGTGCGAGCTGTGCTTGCGCGAGGGCAACCTCGAACAGGCGCAGGCGTTCGCGCGCGAGGCGCTGCTGCTGGCGGAGCGCCTGCAAGAGGAGACGAACGTGGCTGAAGCCCACATGTGGCTAGGCCGGATCGCAGACAAGCTGGACGATCACCCGACCGCCGATTACGAGTTTGCGCTCGCGATCCGCGGGCTCGAGCAGCTGGGCACGGACGAGAGGCTGTTCCAGTGCCACGGCATCTACGCCGAAGTCCTCGAGCGGCGTGGCGACGTGGCCCAGGCGTACGTCCACATGAAGAAGGCTCTTCAGGCGAGCCGCCCCGGCGGCCTGCTGCATCGAAACCAGCAGGAAGACAAGGAGCTCGTCACCTCCGCCTAGCGGCGAGTACCCGGCTGGAACTCCCGGCCTTGCGTGCTAACGTAGATTTCGCCCTGGGGTCCTCGCGAGCTCACGGCTATCACTGAGGCAAAGGGGAGGTTTTCCGGCTGGCGAAAACGCTGCGGAACTCAAAGCCTTCTTTCCTGACCGCCGACAAGATCGTCGCCGACTACCGCCTCGCTTTCAGCAGCCGGCGGGCAAGCATCAGCGGCCGCGCCGAGGTGCTGCGAGGCAACGCCACCTTCGGCATCTTCGGCGACGGCAAAGAGGTTGCCCAGCTCGCGATGGCCAAAGCATTCCGGCCGGGCGACTGGCGCGCCGGCTACTACCGCGACCAGACTTTCATGTGGGCCACGCGCATGTCGAACGTCAGGGCGTTCTTCGCCCAGCTCTACGGCAACCCGAACGTCGAGGCGGACCCTGCTTCCGGCGGCCGGCAGATGGGAAACCATTTCGCCACGCGATTCCTCGACGACCACGGCGCTTTCGGCAGGCCGATCGAGATGTTGAACTCGAGCGCCGACGTTTCGAACGTCGCCGGCTGGATGCCGCGGCTTCTCGGCCTGGCCTACGCGTCAAAGCTCTATCGCGAAAACCCGCAGCTGAAGCATGCGCAGGACGGGTTCTCGAGCAGCGGGAACGAGGTCGCGTTCGGAACCATCGGCGACTCCGCCACCAGCGAAGGACTGTTCTGGGAGGCGATCAACGCCACGGGCGTCCTCCAGGTGCCGCTCGCGATGTCGATCTGGGACGACGGATATGGAATCTCGGTCCCCATCACCGCAGCGACGACCAAGGCGTCAATGTCCGATGTGCTCCGCGGATTCATGCCGGACGATCGGCCCGGCATCGACATCTATGTGGTTCCGGGCTGGGACTACCCGGCGCTGGTCGACGCCTACGCCACCGGGATCGAGAAGGTTCGCCGCGAGCACAAACCGGCGCTCTTCCACATTACCGAGCTGACGCAACCGCAGGGGCACTCGACCAGCGGAAGCCACGAGCGATACAAGACGAAGGAGCGCCTGCGTTTCGAGAACGAGTTCGACTGCATCAGGCGTATGCGGGACTGGATCATCGAGACGGGGATTGCGAGCGAGTCACAGCTCGAAGGGTGGGAGGCGGCCGACAAGGAAGCGGTCGAGGCGGCGCGCGACCTGGCCTGGGAGGCTTTCCAGGCCCCCATCAGGGCGGAGCGCGATCGTGCGGTGGCGATCCTCAAGCGTGTTGACATGCCGGAGGTCGCGGAGATCACCAGCGCGCTCGACGAGGCAGGCAAGGTGACGAGGTCGCTCGTGGTGTCAAGCGCGACGCGGGCTCTGCACCGGCTGCGGGGGATCGAGTCGCCCGAGAGGGCCGAGCTGGCCAGGTTCGTCGAGGAGTATCAGCGAGAGAACCGCGAGCGTTACAACTCCCACCTATACAGCCGGTCGGACGAGTCGCCGCTAAAGGTCCCCTTCGTTCCCGCCGTCTACTCGGACAAGTCACCGATGGTCGACGGCCGGCAGGTCCTGCTGAGGAACTTCGACGCCAACTTCGCCCGCGACCCTCGCCTTTTCGTGATGGGTGAGGATGTGGGGCGGCTCGGCGACGTCAACCTGGTCTTCGAAGGACTGCAGGCAAAGTATGGAGAGCTGCGATTCACGGACACGGGTATTCGCGAGGCGACCATCCTGGGCCAGGCGATCGGCTCCGCCATGCGAGGACTGCGACCGATCTGTGACATCCAGTACCTCGACTACTTCCTGTATGCGCTGGAGACCGCCTCGGACGACCTCGCCTCCCTGCACTGGCGCACCGTCGGCGGTCAGAAGGCCCCGGTTGTCATTCGCACCAAAGGCCACCGGCTGGTCGGGATCTGGCACTCGGGCTCGCCGATGTCCGTGCTCTTGAATGCGCTGCAGGGTCTTTATCTCGCCGTGCCGCGCAACATGACGCAGGCAGCGGGGTTTTACAACACGCTGTTTCGCGGTGACAACCCCGGGGTGGTGATCGAGGTCTTGAACGGCTACCGGCTCAAAGAGCGGGTACCTGACAACATCGGCGCGTACACCGTCCCGCTCGGCGTGCCGGAGGTCCTGCGCGAAGGGACCGACGCCACCGTTGTCACGTACGGCGCGCTTTGCGGCATCGCGCTCGAGGCGGCGCGAACTCTCGAGGAGCTGGGAGTGTCGTGTGAGGTAATCGACGTTCAGACCTTGAACCCGTTTGATGTCGACCACGCGATAGTTCGCTCGATCGAAAAGACCCACGCACTCATCTGTCTTGATGAGGATGTGCCGGGCGGGGCGTCGGCGTTCATGCTCCAGCAGATCCTCGAGGTTCAGAACGGCTGGTGGCATCTTGACGCCGCGCCGCGCACGCTCGCTGCGTCCCCCAACCGGCCGGCGTACGGGCCGGATGGAGACTACTTCACGAAGCCGAATCGCGAGAGCATCGTGACCACCGTTTACGGGCTCGTCCGCGAGCGGCAGCCCTGGAGGTTCCCCTCCCTAGACGCCTAGCTCCCCGGGTAGGTACTCCATCACAGCGAGCGCCGGCGCTCGGCTGAGAAGGGAGACTCCTTCGAGAAGGTAGCCGATGAATCCCGCCGTGCTCGCCACCGCAGGAGGCGGGATCAGCCGCTTGGGCGCTCGCGCTTCCAGCGCCGGCGCCGTGTCGGCCAGGCCCGCCAGCGTCCGCGCCTTGCGCACCGCGGCGTCGAACCCGCCCAGCTCGTCCACCAGCTTTCGCTCGAAGGCCTGACGGCCGGTCCAGACGCGGCCCGAGGCAATCGGCTCGACCTCTTCGGGGCTCATCTTTCGCGAGTGGGCCACCACGTTCAGGAACTGCCTGTAGATGTGGTCAATGTGAGCTTTCACAATCGCGCGTTCCTGTTCGGAATATGGCGTCTCATCGCTCTCGATCGTCGCGTGCTGTCCAAAAGCGATCGTCTCGCGGTTGAACATGAGCTTCGACCACAGTCCCGCGGTCACGAACTTGCCGCTGAACACGCCGATGGAGCCGGTGATCGCGCTCGGGCGGGCGACGATCCAGCGAGCTGGGGTCGAGACCCAGTAGCCGCCTGACGCGGCGAACGGACCCATGGCGACAACAAGCGGCTTGCGGCTGGCAATCACCTCCAGCGCCTGCCGCATCGCCTCGGAGGCCGTGGCCGAACCTCCTCGCGAGTTCACGTAGACGACCACCGCCGCCGCGCGCTTGTCGCCCGCGACCTGGCGCGCGGCTTGCACGACGGTCAGATCTCCCGCGCGCTCTTCGCCAATCAGCGGCACCTCGAAGGGCGGCTTGACCGGCAGCTTGCTCGACCGTCCGTCGATGATCGTTCCCTCGATCCGCAGCACCGCGACGTACTTGCGCGGGCGAAGTGTCGGCGCGTGTGTCCGCAGCTTTGCGCTCGCCTGTTCCCACGTTCCGATCGTGGTCGCGGTTCCGGAGTTGGGGCCGAGCCGCTCAGCTAGCTTTTCTTCTGGCGTCACTGCGTCAACCACGTGCATGGCGAGCGCCGTGTCGTCGCCGTACGGGGAGGCATCGACAAGGTCCTGCGCACCTCTTTCATCGAGCACGCGGCTCTTGCCGATCGCGCTCAACAGCTCTTTGTTCTGCGAGTCCAGGAGCCACGTCACCTGTTCGCGCAGCTCATGCGACATCTCCGACCTCGTCAGCATGTCCGGAGCCGACTTGTACGGCGAGATCTGGACGAAATCCGCTTCGATGCCGAACCTCGCCAGGCCATCTCGGAGGAACATGCGGGCGTCCGCAATCCCCAGCGGCTGCACCGTTCCCGCCGGCATCAGAAGGATCTCGTCGCAAGCGCATGCCAGGTAATACGTCCCGGTTGTGTAGAAGGGCGCCCACGCCACGGCCCGCCGTCCGGACTGCCTGAGCTTGAGGACCATCTCCCTCAGGTCTTGCAGCGTCGCCATCGGCATGCCCGCGGGGCGAAGGTGCAGGATCACGCCCTTGATCCGCGGATCGTTCGTGATCGACTCGAAGCGCTCGCCCAGCTCTTTGACGCTCAGGCGCGATCGGGAGGTGAAGCGCCGCCAGAGGGGGCGGGGTGGGTCAGGTAGCGCCGGGAGATCGTTCTCCAGCACGAAGATCACGTACGCCGGCGGCCTGCCCAGGGCGCCGCGAAGCCTCGAGACCAGCCACCACAGGTAGCGAAACGGAAAAAGGATCATTCCCCCGCCAAAGATTAAGGCGTAACTAGAGGCGCGGCCGTCACCATCAACCATTCGGCCGCCGAACGAGGCGTTCCAAGATGGTTAGATCGACGATTCGGCCGCCGGATGGGGGCGCCGCGCCTCCAGGTCAGACTACCTTCGACACCTCGAGGTGCTCGTCAAGCTCGTGGCTGAGCCGCGTCGCTCCGTACTCCTGGCCGACGTGCTGGTGATACGGCACGCCGCTGAACAGATGATGGCTGCGCGTCGGGATATCGGCGGCGTCGGCCCATTCCTTGCGCTGCAGCGACATGTAGCCCTGTTCTTTGCTGTGCTTCAGCTCGTCCAGCAGCACCGACATGCCGTGACCGGCGGCGTGCTGCAGTGCGAGAGTGATGAAGATGAATCCAACGCCCAGCTCGCCGAGATCACCCCAGGTG
>JALYSJ010000182.1 GCA_030854855.1 Candidatus Dormiibacterota bacterium | reverse complement strand
GCACCAAGGCGCTGAGGATTATGGTTTCCGAATCGTGAAGAACGAGATGGCGCGCGACGTGCAGCGCCTGGTCGTGGCGCTCGATGTCAACGGCGAGCGCACCGAGCTGCTCCTGCCCGTGCACAAGACTCTCCTCGAGGTCCTGCGCGAGGACATGCAGCTGACCGGCACCAAACATGGGTGCGAGCTCGGCGAGTGCGGTACCTGCACCGTGCTCGTCGACGGGCGCCCCGAGCTGAGCTGCCTTCTGCTTCCGATCCAGGTCGAAGGGCGCGCCATCACCACGATCGAGGGGATGGCCGCCGGGTCGGTACTGCACCCTCTTCAGCAGGCATTTGCCGAGCTTGGCGCGGCGCAGTGCGGCTATTGCACGCCCGGCATCCTGCTTTCCGCAAAGTCTCTTCTCGAGAGCAAGGCGCGGCCTTCGCGCGACGAGATCCGCGAAGCGCTCGCCGGCAACCTATGCCGCTGTACCGGTTACGTGAAGATCCTGGAAGCGATCGAGCTTGCTGCCGGGCGGATGGCATGACTACCAATCACAAATTCGGGGTCATCGGGAAACCCCTACCCAGGGTCGACGCGGTCACGAAGGTCACCGGCCGGGCCGTCTACGCCGACGACATGATGCTGCCGCGAACGCTGCACTGCCGGATCCTGCGCAGCCCGCATCCTCACGCGCGCATCCTGTCAGTCGACACGTCCGCGGCGCTAAGCATTCCCGGCGTCCTCGCAGTTATCACGGGAGCCGACCTTCCGATCAAGTTCGGCATCCTCCCGGTCACGCAGGACGAGCGCGCCCTGGAGCACGAGAAGGTGCGCTACGTCGGCGATCCCATTGCGGCGGTTGCCGCCACGGATGAAGAGATAGCCGCGGCCGCCTGCGACGCCATCGTGGTCGAGTACGAGGTGCTCGAGCCGGTGATGTCGATCGAAGACGCTCTCGCTACGCCGAAGGATGAGCGGATCCAGGACTATGGCGGTCCCAACAACATCCATAAGCTCGTGGCACTCGAGTTCGGCGACGTGGATGGGGGCTTCGCGCGCGCGCACCACGTCCGCGAGGACGTCTTCTTCTACCAGGGCAACACTCACCTGCCGATGGAGCAGCACAGCGCCATCGCCACGCACGTCGACGGCAAGGTCACCCTGTGGTCGTCCACGCAGGTCGTTCACTACGTGCATCGCGCTTTGTCGAAAGTGCTCGAGCTGCCGATGAATCGGATTCGCGTCATCGGCGCAGCACACGGGGGCGGATTCGGCGGCAAGACCGACCCCTTCGCGCACGAGATCATCGTGTGCAAGCTCGCGATGATGACCGGGCGTCCTGTCAAGTGCACGCTTACCCGCGAGGAGGTTTTCTACGCACACCGCGGGCGCCATCCGGTGCTCATGTGGGTGCGGACTGGAGTCACGAACGACGGACACATCACCGCGATGCATTTCCGCACCGCGCTGGATGGGGGCGCGTACGGTTCCTACGGCGTCGCCTCAACCTTTTATACGGGGGCTCTGCAGACGGTCACCTACGACATCCCCGCCTACCGATTCGAGGGATGTCGCGTCTTCACCAACAAGCCGCCGTGCGGACCCAAGCGCGGCCACGGCACGCCTCAGCCGCGTTTCGCTCTGGAGCTGCATCTCGAGAAGATCGCGCACGACATCGGCATCGACCCGGTCGAACTGAAGCAGCGCAATTTCGTCAAGCCGATGACACGGACGGTCAACTGGTTGCGTGTCACGTCCTGTGGACTCGACGAATGCACCGAGCGCGTGATGACCGCGTCCGGTTACAAGAGTCGCGAACCGCGACCTGGCCGCGGCATGGGTTTCGCGATCTCGAGTTATCTGTCCGGCGCCGGCACCGCCATTTACTGGAACGAGATGCCTCACTCCGAGGTGCAGATCAAGGTTGACCGCGGAGGGGTGACCACCTATTGCGGCGCGATGGACATCGGCCAGGGCTCTGACACGGTCCTCGCCACGATCGTCGCCGAGGAGCTGGGGCTCCAGCCCGCCGACATCCGGCTCGTCACCGCGGACACCGACACCACGCCGATCGACCTCGGCTCGTACTCCTCGCGCGTGACCTTCATGGCAGGCAACGCCGCAATGGAGGCTGCGCGAAAGATGCGAGCAATCCTGGTCGAGGCTGCCGCGGCGAAGATGTCCTGTGAACCGGCGGCAGTCAGCGTTGGCGGCGGCCGCATCGGCGACTTCACCTTTGAGGAGGCAAGCGTCCTCGCGGAGGCGCGCTTTGGCACGCTGACCAGCGCGGGCAGCTACACGCCGCCGAAGATCGCGGGGCCTTACAAAGGCTCCGGGGTCGGCCCGAGTCCCGCGTACAGCTATTCCGCGTGTGTGGTCGACCTCGAGGCCGACGCGCGCACCGGCCTCGTGCTCATAAACAAGGTGTGGATCGCGCACGACGTCGGTCGCGCGATCAACCCGCTGCTGGTCGAGGGACAGGTTGAAGGGAGCGTGTACATGGGCCTCGGCGAGGCCCTGATGGAAGAGCAGACATTCCGCCACGGCCTGCACAAGTGGCCGTCGATGCTGGAGTACAAGTCACCGACATTCCTCGACATGCCCGAGGTCGAAACGTTCATCGTCGAAACCATCGATCCAGAGGGACCGTACGGGGCCAAAGAGGCGGGACAGGGTCCGCTCCTCCCTATCCCTCCCGCTGTGTGCGCTGCCGTCTACGATGCGCTTGGCGTATGGGTCGACGAGGTGCCTGTGACGCCGGAGAAGGTCGTCGAAGCCCTGCGGCGAAAAGCGAAGGGCGAACCCGCGCGCTACGGCCCGTTGCGGTTTCCCGAAATCCCCTACCCGCCGGCGATCAAGGTCGAGCCACCGAGCAAGGAACTGACAAGTGCTGCGCCTTCCACGATTTAAGTACCTGCGGCCCAAGACCGCTCGCGAGGCCGCGCGCATGGCGGCCGACCTCGGACCTAAGGCCATGTTCGTCGCGGGAGGAACAGATCTCTTTCCCAAGCTCAAGCGCAGGCAGTTCGAGATCGAGGCGTTGATCGGGCTCGATTTCCTGGCGCGCGAAATTCACAACGGGTCCGCGGAATGCGTCATCGACGCTGGTGTCACGCTCGCCGCCGCATCAAATGACGTGCACCTCAATCAGCATTTCGCGGGCTATGCGCAGGCTGCGGGTCTCGTCTCCTCTCCTCCACTTCGCAACGCGGGCACCGTCGGTGGAAATCTATGCGTCGACACGCGATGCAACTACTACGACATGACGTACGAGTGGCGCAAGGCCGCGGGTTTCTGCATGAAAAAAGACGGCGACATTTGCCTGGTCGCGCCAAGCAGCCCGCGCTGCTGGGCGGTCTCGTCGTCGGACACTGCTCCGATGGCGATTGCGCTCGACGGTGTCGTGGTCCTGACCGGACCGGACAGCGAGCGCGAGCTGCCGGTGTCGGCTCTGTATCGCGACGACGGCATGGACTACATGGCGAAGCAGCCAGGCGAGGTGGTTACGTCGATCAGGATCTCGGCGAATCGAGAAATGAGATCTGCCTACGTCAAGCTCCGGCGCCGCGGCTCGATCGATTTTCCGATCGCGGGCGCGGCAGTCGCCCTACAGCTTGACGGTGACACTGTCGTCACTTGCCGGATCGTGCTCTCGGCTGTGGCTTCCCACCCCCTGGAGGCGGCCGCTGCCGAACAGTTCCTGACGGGGAAGAAGGCGACTCCCGACACGATTCGTGAAGCTGCCGAAATCGCCGCAAAACCGGCAAAACCGCTCGATAACGCCGATCTCAGCCACTTCTGGAGAAAGCGGATGGTTCGAGTTGTCGTCGAGCAAGCCCTCGAACAGGCAGCGATCAAAACCGGGGGCTCGACGGTTAAGCTTCTAGGTCAATACCCAGCATGAGTCACAGAACATCAAGCCAATCAGGACAGGGAATGGTCGAATACGCCCTCATCCTGGCCCTGGTCGCACTGATCGTGATCGTCGCCCTGATCGCCACCGGCGGTCAGCTCATCAACCTGTTCTCAAACATCACTACGACCCTCTGCCTATACAAAGTCGGTTGCTGAAGGCGCGGTTCGCCCTGCAGGCCGGCCAGGGAATGGTCGAATTCGCGCTCATCCTTGCCCTGGTCGCGCTTATCGTCATCGTGGCGCTGATCGCGACGGGCGGCCAGGTGATCAACCTTTACTCCGACATCGTCAGGACGATGTGTCTCTACCACGCCGGCTGCTGAGGAAGTAATCCCCGGCTAATCCCCCATCGCGGCGGCGGCGGCGGCAGCAGCCTTCTCGGCGAGATTCCGGATCAGCTCGAAGTCTCGGTGCGCCAGCGCTTCGGGCGGAAAGAGCGAAGCCGTCAGACCCACCGCTTTCACTCCCAGCCGCAGGTACACGCCTATGTCCTCGATCGTGACGCCGCCCGAGACCCAAAACGGAACTCCACCCATCGGCCCGTTCAGCGACTTGATGTATTCGGGGCCGCCCACCGGACCGGCGGGAAACACCTTGACGATCTGGGCGCCGGCGAGGCGCGCCTGGTAAATCTCGGTCGGGGTCAGCGCGCCGAGCACGCACATGATGTCCTGCTGCCGGCAGGCTTCGGCCACCTCCGGCAGCACCACGGGCGTGACGACAAAGGATGCGCCGGCCTCTTTCGCCTCGTTCACGGCACCCGGGTCCCACACGGTGCCAACGCCGACTGGAAAACGCCCGCCGGTCGTGGCGATCAGGCCGCGGATCATCTCGAAGCAAGAGGGCACGGTCTTGGTGATCTCGATCGTTTTGACTCCGCCCTCCATGGCCGCCAGGCACGCGTAGAAGCCGGCGTCGGAGTCCAGTGTTCGCAACACACCACAGACACGGTTGGGAAAGATCTGGTCAATGGTCCGCACGCCGACTGAATTATCGCTGTAACCGGTGGCCTGGCCCTGTCCAACCCGGCGGACCCCTTCTCGACCCCACCCGACCCTCAGGCTTCCTTAAGAGGGCGGCCGGAACCCTGGGCGCCGAAGATCCGCCAAGGGCTTTCCGGCTGCGCTCTACACTGGTACATACGTATGACAAGCGCAACTGCAACCGAGAGCACGCGCGAACAGATCATTCATGCCGCTGCCGAATCCCTCCTGGAAGTCGGCTACTCCGGCACCAGCGTCCGGGCCATAGCGACCAAGGCCGGCGTGGCGATCGGCAACCTCCAGTACTGGTTCCCGACCAAGTCCGAGCTGCTGGTCGAGGCCTGGCGATACCTCACGGCTCATTCGGTCGAGGAGCTGCGCCGCACGCTCAACCAGTTGACCGACCCTCTGGAGATCCTGGAAATCGGCGTCGAGTCGCTCTGGGACTCTCTCCGGCGTCTCGGCGACATCCAGCTCGCCGCCTTCGACCTTCTCGTCCAGGCCCCGCGCACCGAGCGCCTGCGCGCCTACCTCCCAGAGCTGTTCACCCGCTATCGGGAGGTCATCCAGGAGCAGCTCGACCGGCTGGAGGAGGACGGCAGGATCCGGCTTACCGTCCCTCGCGAGGTCCTGGTGCCTTTGGTGCTCAACACCGTGCTGGGCTTCGGCCTGTACTACGTGGTCACCCGGGACGACGAGTCGTGTCTGAAGGCCTTGTCCGCCTTCAGGCAGCTGGCAGCGGCGCTTGTGGAGCCGGTGTGATGTCGCTCCAGCTGGTCGAGCGCGACCTCGCTCGCCTGGAAAGCCTGTGGGACCACGGGCTGTCGGATGCGTATCACTTGTACCTGGAGACAGTTGCGGCTTACGAGCCGGCGGCGCAACCTCGGCTCGCTCTGGCGGCAGC